>NZ_JBNNVU010000003.1:0-176906 GCF_050280705.1 Pseudomonas sp. NPDC089530
CTTGCCGGCGGCTTCCGAGAGGCTCACGCCGTTGACCGTGGTCGTGGTCACCACGTTCTTCTTCTCGATGTCGTACAGCGCCAGGTTGATGTTCAAGCCCGGCAGCGGGTCGTACTTGGCGCCGATCTCGTAGCTGCGGCCCTCCTCCGGATCGAAGGTCTTGCCGCTGTCGTCGACGTCGGTGTTGGGCTTGAACGAGCGGCTGTAGTTGCCGTACAGCGACAGGCTGTCGGTAGCCTTGAACACCAGGCCGAGGAACGGCACGAAGGCATCGCCGTTGCTGTCGCGGTTGAGCTTGTAGCTCTTGCCCAGGCCCTGGTCGCTGTACTGGTCGTAGTGCTGCTGGCGGCCGCCGAAGACCAGGATCCACTGGTCGTCCAAGTGCCAGTTGTCCTTGAAGTACACCGAGCTCGAGGTCAGCTGGTTGCGCAGGTTGCTCTGCGTGGCGCTGACCAGGCTCGGCTCGTCCAGCCGGCCGTAGACCGGCGCGGTGATGTTGAAGCCGCCCTGGGCGGTGTTGCGGTAGGTCTTGCCGCGGTACTGGTCGGAATGCTCGCTGTCCACGCCCAGCAGCAGGTCGTGGCGCTGGCCGAACAGTTCCTGCTGGCCGATGAAGTCCCAGCTGGCATAGCGGGTTTCATCGTCGTAGTGGGCGCCGTTGGCGGCGCGGCGCAGGATATTGCCGGTCAGGCTGTTGGGCTGGGCGATCGACAGGCTGTAGCGGTCGTTGTTCCAGCCGTAGGTGACGCGGGTCTTCCAGGCATCGCTCAACTGATACTCGAAGCGCGCGCTGGCCACTTCGCGGATGCCCGTGCTTTTCGCCCAGCGTTCGTCCAGGCGCTTGTCGTAGTCGATGTCCGCCGGATGGCCGTTGGTGAATACGGTGCCGCGGTCGAAGGGGTTGGAATAGTCGTTGTATTCGTAGTTCAGGGTCAGGCTGGCGCGCTCGCCGGTCCAGGTCAGCGACGGCGCCACCAGGGTGTGTTCGTTGACCCCATAGTTGCGCCAGTAGTCTTCATGGCCGCGCTCGGCGATCAGCCGGTAGGCCAGGCCGGTATCACCCAGCGGGCCGGTGGTGTCCAGGGCCATGCTGCCGCCGCCTTCGCTGTAGGCCGAGCCGCTGAGCGTGGTGCTCTGGGTGTATTCGGGTTGCTTGCTGATGATGTTGATCAGCCCGCCCGGCTCCAGGGCGCCGTAGAGCATCGAGGCCGGGCCCTTGAGCACCTCGACCCGCTCGGTGGTGGCGCTGAAGTTGCGCCCCAAGTTGGAACGCACGCCGTCGCGCAGGATCGAGCCGTCGTCGTTGGTGCCGAAACCGCGCTTGATCAGCGAGTCCCGGGAACCGCCCAGGGTGTTGCCCTGGGTGACGCCGCTGACGAACTTCATGGCGTCCTCCAGCGACTGCACCTGGTAATCGGCCAGGGTCTGCGGGGTCACCACATTGATCGACTGCGCCTCCTCCTTGATCGGCACAGCGCTTTTGCTCGCGGTACTGGCTTGGGAGGTGGTGTAGCCCGTGTCCTGGGTGAGGCGGTCGGCCTGGATATCGGTGGCCGGCAGTTCGACCGCGTCCTGGGCCCATAGCGGGCTGGCCACCAGGCAGCAGGACAAGGGTGGCAACAGGCGTTTGATCAGGGTTTTACGGCGGGCACGCGAACAGGATGGCTTCAAGATGAGCACTCGAGGGAGGGTTTAAATAGCAATGATTATCATTGTAATCAGCGTCTCATTCGCGGTAAATCCCCCCGGCGCTCCCGCCATGGATTTTTTCTGATCCAGGCAGCTTCCGACGAGCTGGCAGCACGCCAGCCGTCGCCCCCGACCCGGGTTGTCTACGCTCACATCACCTGCCCGAATGGATTCCCCGCCGTCGCCAGGAGGTGCCCTTGAGCAACACACCCGACGCCGTTGCCACTGCCCGCAGAAGCAACATGGCCAAAGCCCTCGAACGCTGGAACCGGCAAGCCGCCGACCGCACCGAATCGCTGTCGCGCATCCGCGAGCTGGGCCCTGGCGCCGGTGACTCGCCGCAACAGCTGGCCAAGTGGATGGCCCGCGAGAACACCCGCTCGATGCTGGCCCGGGCCGGGCTGGAACGGCGGATCGGCACCTGGGACCCGACCTTCTATGCCCCCAGCGAAGCCGCGCGCCTGGCGGCACGGCCCGTGGCCCGCCTGGTCAATGCCCCAAGCCCGGGGACGGTGGTCGAGGGTTTCGCCACCGGGTTCCTGGTCTCGCCCAACCTGCTGCTGACCAACCAGCATGTGTTTCCCCGCTACGTGGACGCGGTGGACTGTGCCGCCAACTTTCTCTACGAGCGCCAGGAACGCGGCATCAACGAAGGCACCTACTTCAACCTGCAGCCGGACCAGTTCTACCTCGTCGACGAGACGCTGGACTTCTGCCTGGTGGCCATCTCGCCACTGGGCACCCGCGGCGAGGCGCTATCGGACTATGGCTGCATCCGCCTGATTGAGGCCACCGGCAAGACCCTGCGCGGCCGCCCGATGAACATCATCCAGCACCCCGACGGCGGACCGCGGCAGTACGCCACCACCCATAACCGCCTGCTGGACATTCTCGACCAGGGCTTTTTGCACTACGAGACCGACACCGCCGAAGGCGCCTCCGGCTCCCCGGTGTTCAGCGACAACTGGGAGCTGATCGCCCTGCATCACTGCGGCATTCCCAGGACCGACGAGGCCGGGAACATCCTCAAGACCGACCACAGCATCTGGAACCCCGAAGGGGACGAGGAAAGCACCATCGACTGGGTGGCCAACGAAGGCACCCGGGTCAGCAGCATCATCAGCGCGCTCAAGGCCCGGCAACTGAGTGGCCGGCCCGCCGAACTGCTGGCCCGGCTCATGGAGCTGACCGCCGATCCGTTGGCCGCTGCCGCGCCGCTGGTGGCCGCGCTCAGCGTCAATGAAACCCTGCCCGTTGCGCCGCGACGCCAAGGAATGGCCGACATGTCCCAGAACATCTTCCATATCTGCGGCCCCACCACCATCAACCTTGCCGGCCAGGCCACGGACAGCGCCGCGCCCCTGATCTCGATCCTCGGCGCGACGCCTGGGGAGCCGCTGCCGGCCACGCCGACGCCGGAAAAGGCCGTGGAAAAGGCCCTGAGCTTCGACCTCGACTATGAAGCCCGCACAGGCTACGACCCGGATTTTCTCGGGGTGAACGTCCCGCCGCCCTACCTCGAGGGGCCGTTGCTGGCCCAGCTCTACCGGGTCGGCGACTACCGCGAACACCTGGCCTCGGCGCGCAACGTACCGCCGATGAAACTCGCCGGCCTGGATGACACTGCGCCGCTGGCCCTGCCCTACCATCACTACTCCCTGGTGATGAACAAGGACTACCGGCTGCCGATGTGGACCGCCGCCAATGCCGACTACCGGCCGGAGGTCCGTGGCGATACCCGCGCGCGCCGGGCGTTCGGCGGCGAAAGCTGGCGCCTCGACCGCCGGGTGCCGAGCCGCTACCAGCTCACCAACGGCGATATCTACGGGCCGGCCGGCAACTTCGACCGCGGCCATATCGTGCGCCGCGAAGACAGTTGCTGGGGGCAGCCGGGGCTCGACACCGAGTACGCCAACGCCGACACCTACCACTGGACCAACTGCACGCCGCAGCACGAACTGTTCAACCAGGAGTCCCCCGACGGCGCCGAATACCGCGGTCGCAAAGGGGTCTGGGGTTACTTCGAAAACCAACTGGCCGAACAGATCGAAGCCGGCGGCGGCCAGGCGATCATCTTCGCCGGCCCGGTACTGGACCAGAGCTCCTGCATGGAGCAGGACTTCGGCAAGGGGCCGGTGCGCTACCCGACCCGCTTCTGGAAAATCGTCATAGTGCCCAAGGACGAATCACGCACCCCGGAACTGTTGGCCTACGGTTTCCTGTTCGATCAGAGCGACGTCATCCAGGAGTTCGGCCTCGACGTCAAGGAAGCCGCCCTGGACCTGGCCAAGGCCTTCCAGAAGCAGAAGGTGCCGCTCACGGCCATCTGCCTGCTCACGGGGATTTCCCTGGCACCGTCGATCATGGCCGCCGACCAGTACCCGTCCGAACGCCCGGCGGCCGGGGTCTGGCGACTGAAACCCGACCGGTGACACCGCGCCGCCTCAGTGCAGCCTCAGGCGCTCGCTGACCAGGGCCTGGGCCTGACGGGTCAGCTGGTCCAGATGGCGGTCGCGCTGTTTTTCCGCGTCGAGCATCGCCCGCTTGCCATGCTTTTGCAGCAGGTAGCTGTGAATCTGCCGCACCTCCAGCGAGCGGTAGATCGGTGCCGTATCCAGTACGCCCATCAAGCCGTCGGAGGCCTGATCGTGGGTGCTCATCAGCACCTGCGGGCCGCGCACGCCCAGCACCTGGAAGCCCAGCGCCTCGAACCAGGCCACCTTGCCCACCGCGCACGCCAGTTCGACCTGGGGGTAACGCTCGCGTACCCGGGCCAGCAGCGCCCGGGCGATTCCGCGCCGCCGGTGGCTGGCGCGCACCGCCATATAGGCCACGCCGCAGGCCTGGGGGTCGTCCTTGACCGGCAGGTAGAGCGCGAAACCCAGCACCTGCTCCGGGTCGTCATCGTCGGTGGCCACCAGCAACTCCACGGCGATGCCCTTGGAGCCGTCCAGTGCCGCCAGGTACAGGTGCACTTCGTAGCCGATGGCGTATTGGTAGACGTTGTACAGCAGGTTGCTCGGCGGCAGCGCCACCGCGCTGATATCGCTCAGGTAGTCGACCACCATCTGCAGGATCTGGCTGTTGACGGCCTCCGGGCACGGGGTCTGGAAGTGACTGAAGGTGGGCATTGCGCGTGGGGCTCCGAAGGTTGAGGCACGCCGGTGACGGCTGGGCGCGCATGATACCTGTTGACGCGCCCTGGCCGTATACCGCGATCTGCTTCTGTAGGAGCCAGGCTTGCCGGCGATGCGGGCGCCGCGGTGTATCAGGCCGGACACCATCGCGGGCAAGCCGGATCAGCAGCCGCTCGCGCCGACAACGGTATGCGCCGGGCTAACGGGCGCTATCACCACGGGGTTTGTAGAACAGGAACTTCCCGGTCTCGGCGGTCTTGCGGTATTCCCGGGCCCACTCGGGGTGCACATGCCGGTCGTGGAAATACAGGGCGCCGCCGGTGCGGTCCTTGAGTTGCTGGTTGAGGGCCTTACGCGCGATTTCCTTGGCGCTCGCATAGGGTTCGTCCTCCTGCACCTGGTCCGCCCGCCCGTCGCACCACCAGGAAAACTGGCAGGCATGCTGCTCCGAGCCCTGCTTGACCACCCCGCACACCGTATCGGGAAAGCCCTCATGGCCGAGCCGGTTGAGCACTACGCTGGCCACGCCCTCCATGTCGGCGGCAGCCCCGCCCTTGGCTTCCCAGTAGATACTGCGCGCCAGGCAGGTAATGGCATCGTCCAGCGGCGCAACGCCGGCCGGGTCCACCGCCTGGACTTCGCTGGGGGTGATGGTTTCGCTGCGGGGCGCCGGTTGCTGGTCCGCGGCCTTGCGCTCCAGGACCTGGGCCTTGTCCTCCGCCGTCTCGGGGTCGGTGATTTTGCCCGCAATCAGCACCAGCCCCCCGCCAAGGAGGATCGCAAGAACGCTGGCAATCGCTTTCGGGCGCATGGTCGCACCTTGGCAACATGGGCACAGGCAAGCCGCCCCGACCGGCAGCACCGGCGGCGGGCGTAGTTGAGTGTAGTTCGCCGCCAGCCTGCCGGTCATGGCCGGACAGAGCTGCCCGCCGGCAGAAAAAAGACCTTGCGCCGGGCCGGGCGAAATCGCGCATCATGGGCGCAATTCGCCCAAGGGAGACCTCCATGCGCTGCCTATCATCCGCCCTGCCACCGACCCTGTTGGCCTTGACCTTGAACTTGGCATTCGCCAGCGCCGCCGTGGCCAGCGACGAGACGCAACTGGTGGCGTCGATCAACAGCTACCGCAGCCAGGCCCAGCGCTGCGCCGGCCAGGCGTCCCAGGAACTGCCACCCCTGGCTGCCGACCCGCGCCTGGTGCTGCCCGCCACCAGCGCCGGCAACCTGCAGCAGGCCCTGGCGAACAACGCCTACCCGATGGTCAATGTGCAGGCCATCAGCCTGTCCGGGCCGCGGAATGCGCAGGCGGCCATGAAGGCGGTGCAGGAAAGTTTCTGCCAGGTGGTGCTGGACCCGCAGTTCGTCGATATCGGCGTCAGCCGTACCGGCCAGGAATGGCGCATCGTCCTGGCGCGGCCGCTGTTGACCGCGCGCCTCGGCGACTGGCAGGCCGAGGGCCAGAAGCTGCTGGCCGCCCTCAACAGTGCCCGCGCGCAGCCGCGCCAGTGCGGCAACCAGATCTTCGCCGCCACCACCCCGCTGGCCTGGAACGCCACCCTGGCCAGCGCGGCCCAGGAGCATACCCGGGACATGGCCAACCACAACTTCTTCGACCACAAGGACCGCGACGGCCGCACCCCCGGCGACCGCGCCGAACTGGCCGGTTACGCCGGCCAGCAGATCGGCGAGAACATCGCCGCCGGCCAGGACAGCGTGCCCAAGGTGCTCGACGGCTGGCTGGCCAGCCCCGGGCATTGCGCCAACCTGATGAACCCGCGGTATCGCGAGCTGGGCGCGGCCTATGCGGTCGACCCGAAAAGCGATGCCGGCATCTACTGGACGGCCATGTTCGGCACGCCCTGAATCACCGGTCGGCGTCCCGTCCGGGCCCCCTATCGGACCACCCGGCGGCCCGGCGCCGCCGTACTAGACTCAAGCCTACCTGCCAGGGCCACACCCGCGAGCGTCCCCAGGCCAGCGTGCGGCTCCCTGCCGCCCTGCGCCGAACCGATGGCCACCCTCATCCGCCCTGCAAGGTACCCGGCACCGCGCCCGTACCGGAGGCGCCCGTGCATCGACGTCCGGCCTGCCCTGCCAGGCCCACCCGTTCGGCCCAGCCGGGACCTGGCCTCCCGGCGGGTGCCTTGTGCATTCATCCGGCCACTGCCGGGCCGTGCGCGGCAGCGACCTTCTCTGCAAAGGAGCAGGCTATGGACGAAGCCAGACTCAACGATTTCATGGGCAAGCTGGTGTCCGACATGGGCGGCGCGGCGATGCTCGCCAATATGATCGTCGGCGAAGAACTGGGACTGTACCGGGCCATGGCCGACAGCCTGTTCGTCAGCCCCGAAACCCTGGCCGCCAGGACCGGCTGCAACGCGCGCCTGTTGCGCGAATGGCTGAGCGCCCATGCGGCGTCCGGCTACATGGAGCACCAGGACGGCCAGTTCCGCCTGCCGGAAGAACAGGCCCTGGCCCTGGCCATCGAGGACTCGCCGGTGTACGTGGCCGGGGGCGCCGTGGTGGTCGCGGCGCTGTTCCACGACAAGGACAAACTGCTGACCGCGATGCGCGGCGACGGCGCCCTGGCCTGGGGCGACCATCACCCCTGCATGTTCAGCGGCACCGAGCGCTTCTTCCGTCCGGGCTATCGGGCGCACCTGGTGGCCGAGTGGCTGCCGGCCCTGGACGGCGTGGTGGACAAACTGCAGGCCGGGGCCAAGGTGGCGGACATCGGCTGCGGGCACGGCGCCTCGACGGTGATCATGGCCCAGGCCTTTCCCGCTTCGCAGTTTTACGCTTTCGATTACCACGAGCCCTCCGTAGTCACCGCCCGGCAACGGGCCGAGGACGCCGGGGTGACGGGCAACGTGCACATCGAACAGGCCAGCGCCAAGACCTTTCCCGGCAACGACTATGACCTGATCTGCTACTTCGACTGCCTGCACGACATGGGCGACCCGGTAGGCGCCGCGCAACAGGCGTTCCAGGCGCTGAAGGACGACGGCAGCGTGCTCTTGGTGGAGCCCTTCGCCAACGACCACCTGGACCAGAACCTCAACCCGGTCGGCCGGCTGTACTATGCCGCCTCGACCTTTATCTGCACGCCCAACTCGCTGTCCCAGGAAGTCGGCCTGGGGCTGGGTGCCCAAGCCGGCGAAGCGCGCCTGCGCCAGGTCTTCGGCGCAGCCGGGTTCAGCCAGTTCCGCCGGGCGGCGCAGACCCCGTTCAACCTGATACTCGAAGCCCGCAAATAGAAACGCAGTGCTGTGTGTTGTTGATCCAGGTGTCGCGTCCCCATGAAAAAGCGGCACCCGGGGAGATCCCGGGTGCCGCGCTTGCCTTAGGCCGCCGGCAGGTCCACCAGGACCACCGCCTGTTGCCCTACGCTCAGCAGCCGCCCGCCGTGGCTGGCCACGTATTCCCGGGCTTCGGTCGCTGACGAGAACCAGCAGTTGAGGTGCCCCGCCTGGCGGTAGACCAGCTCGAAGTGCTGCAACTGCTCGGGCGCCAGTTCGTCGAGGGCCTGGCGATAGGCTTCCCAACTGGCAAACCCGGCCTCGCTGGCCAGGGTGCGCAACAGGTGTTTGCGCTGCACCCGGTCCCGCTGTCGATACAGCTCGGGCAACGTCAGGCCCGGCAGGCTGTTGCTCGCCAACAGGCGCCGCAGGATCGGCAAGGCGCAGGCCAGGGCACCACAGGTGGCACCGCGGTGCAGGCGCTTGGCTTCGCGCAGGACCAGGCCGGCGGCCTGACTGGCGGGTGAACGACGAATGGATTTCTTGATAGGCATACCAACTCCAGAAGAATCGGCCTGCTCGCTATGGGCCAGGAGGGGTATGCAAGCCTTGTGCTTGCGGGATATGAAAGGTGCTTGCGCTTTCGCGAGGCGGGCGCCCAGGAAGCCCGGCCGCCATACTAACCAATCCCTGGCGGGCTGCACATCCCCGCACTTGTCCCCGCACTTGTCCCCGCACTTGTCCCCGCGCTTGTCCCCTTCTCCGGCCCCGCTCCAGCCGACTTCAGCTTGACCAGCCTTGCCGTTGTTCCAGCAAGAAGTCGATAAAGGCCCGCAAGCGCAACGGCACATGCCGACCGTGGGGATACAGCAGGCTGAAGGGCCGGGAGCGCCCGGCATAAGGCTGGAGCACTTCCACCAGGGAGCCCTCGGCCAGTTCGCGCTCGCCCATGAAGCGATAGGTCTGGAACAGGCCGGCCCCATGTTTGGCCAGGGTCACGCCGCCGAGCAGGTCCTCGGAGCAGACGTAGGCACTCTCGGCCAGCACTTCGCAGGGGCCGTCGGGGCCGTTGAACAGCCAGGGGATCCGCCGGCCGCTGCTGGGCAGCTCGAACTGGATGCACTCGTGTTGCGCCAGGTCGTCGAGATGCCGCGGGGTACCGGCCCGCGCCAGGTAATCCGGGGCGGCGAACACCACCAGCGCGGCGTCCTCCAGCAAGCGCGCGGTCAGCCCGGAATCCGGTTGCGCACGTACCCGGATCGCCAGGTCGTAGCCGCCTTCGACAAAATCGATATTGCGGTTGCTCAGGTTCACCTCCACCCGCACCTGCGGGTAGCGCCGACGAAACGCCGGCAGCAGCGGCAAGATCCGCAGATGGCCGTAGGTGGTCGGCAAGCTGATGCGCAAGGTGCCGGAAGGTTCCAGTTGCTGCCCGGTCAGTTGGCGCTCGGCCTCGAGCATCTGGTTCAGCGCGCTGCGGCATTGCTGGTGGTAATCGCGCCCGCCGTCGGTCAGGCGGATGCTGCGGGTGGTGCGCACGAACAAACGCACACCGAGCCGCTCCTCCAGGCGCGACACCGAGCGGCTGACCGCCGCCGGCGTGACCCCGGCCGCCAGCGCTGCGCCGGTAAAACTGCCGACCTCCGCCGCCAGGCAGAACAGCTCGATGCTGCCCAGCAGCACATCGTCGAATTGTCGCGACATTGATTACACCGTGTATCAAGTGAAGTGCCAGAAGCGCTATTTATCAGTATCCCACGCACAAATATAGTCCTGCCCAACAGCGCTGAAACCCCTCTTCACCCGCACAGGATTATCGTCATGAACAGCACTCGAACCGTCATCATCACCGGCGCCTCCAGCGGCATCGGCCTCGGCCTGGCCCAGGCCTTTCTGGCCCGCGGCTATAACGTGGTGGGCAATGCCCGCTCCGAGGCCAGGCTGGCCGCGGCCGCCGAAACCCTGGGCAATAGCGAGCGCTTTCTCGGCATCAAAGGCGACATCGCCGACCCGGCCACTGCCACGCGGCTGGTCGAGCATGCCGTCGCCCGCTTCGGCCAGGTGGATGTGCTGGTCAACAACGCCGGCTTCTTCCTGCCCAAGCCGTTTGTCGACTACAGCGCCGCGGAGCTGGAAAGCCTGCTGGAGACCAATCTCAAGGGCGTGGTCTACGCGTCCCAGGCCGCCGCGCGGCACATGATCGAGCGGCGCCAGGGGCACATCGTCAACATCAGCGCCAGCGTCGCGCTGCAACCGAACCTGGCGGTGCCGGCAGCGTTGCCGGTGCTGGTCAAGGGCGGGGTCAACCAGATGACCCGCGCCCTGGCCCTGGAGCTGTCGCCGTTCAATATCCAGGTCAACGCCGTGGCCCCGGGGATCATCGACACGCCGATGCACGACCCGGCGCACCGCGCCTTCCTCGACGGCCTGCAACCGGCCGGCCGGGTCGGACGCATCGAGGAAATCGCCGACGCCGTGCTCTACCTGTCCAGCGCCGACTTCACCACTGGCGTGGTGCTGCCGGTGGATGGCGGCATGAGCAGCGGCAAATGGTAAAACCGCTGGGAGGCGCGAGCTGCCTCCCGCCCCTTGCAAGCCCAACCTTGTCTTCAGGAGAACGACCATGCCTTTCGTCAACGTACGCATCACCCGCGACGGCGTGACCCGGGAACAGAAAGCCCAGGTGATCCGCGAAATCACCGAAACCCTGCAACGGGCGCTGAACAAGGCACCGGAACTGACCCATATCGTCATCGAGGAAGTCGACACCGATAACTGGGGTTACGCCGGCATGACCACCACCGAATACCGCCAGCGAACGGCGGAGTGAAAAAAGGGCGGGCCGTCGTACGGCCCGCCCTTTTGCCTGCCTGACATACCGCATCGCCGGCAAGCCTGGCTCCTACAGGTTCGGCGCCCGGCACAAAACCGCGGTAGGGTCACGCCTTTGTAGGAGCGAGCGGGCGGCGCTCCGACTTGCCCGCGATAGCGTCCAGCCTGATGCGCCTTGCTCAGGCGTTCACCAGCATCTTGAAGCCGCCGTAAATCATGCGCCGGCCGTCGAACGGCATCGGGTTGACCTCGGGCTTGAACCGCGGGTCTTCCATGGCCTTTTGCATACCCACGTCGCGGATCTCCCGAGACGGCCAGATGATCCAGCAGAACACCACGGTTTCGCCCGGTTCGAGCTTGACCGCCATGGGGAACGACGTCAGCTTGCCCTCGGGCACGTCGTCGCCCCAGCAATCGACCACGCTCAGGGCGCCGTAATGCCGGAACACCACCGCCGCGATTTCCGCATGGCGCTTGAACGCTTCCTGGTTGGCGGTGGGGACCGCCATCACACAACCATCGACATAAGACATGATCCTGCTCCTGTCTGAAAAACGTTGCTTGAAAGGAACGAAAGATTCGACCGCCGCCCTGGCCGGTCGATCTATGAACTGGTCGTTCGGGAAGCCGGGTAATCGACAGCCGGAGGAGAAAAACGACCAATGGCTGTTCGACGGCCTGCTACAGCGTTCTTCCCGATACGCCGCCATCGCGGGCAAGTCGGAGCGCCGCCCGCTCCTGCAAAACGGCGACTCATCACGGTGGCGTCCAGTACTGGCCCGGGGCTGGCTGCGGCACGCCGATGGACGGGCTCGCCGCTTCCGGCAGGGTTTGCGGGCCGATGTCGGCCGGGGCTTCCTGGGCGATGCGCTTGTCCAGCTCACCCTCGATCTGCCCGGCCAGGTAATAGGTGCCGGCCATCACGCCGTTGCCGGTGTTGTTCAGCAGCTTGAGCCAGGCCAGGTCGAACGCCTTGCCCAGGCTCTGGCGCATCTGCGCTTCGGTTTCGGCCCGGTCGCTCTCATGGGCGATCGCGCGGAACCCCGCCGCCCCCAGGGAGATCACCGCCCCAGCGATCTTGCCGGCCACGGCCGACGCCGCGCCGGCAATGCCGCGGCCGGCCATCTGCGCTTCGAGCTTTTCGCTGGCCTGCCGGGCCACCGAGACGATCCCCGCCTGGGACGACACCTCGCCGGTGCCCGCGGGGGCGCTATGGATCTGCTGGTACAGCGCCGAATAGGCCGGCAGCGTGGTCAGGGGCCGGGTGTGCAGGACCTGATACAACGAGGCATCCCGGGCCGGCGGAGGCCCCAGGCGGATCGCCTTGATGCCGTTGAGCCGTTGATTCAGCTGCGCGGCTGGCAGCCGATAGCGCTGGGCAATTTGCTGCACCTGCTGCTCCAGCAGATCGACATAGAACTGCGTGGCCTGGCCGAGGATCGCGTCCGGGTCGATCTCCGTCGCCACCGGCGCCAGCACCTGCTCCTGGTACTGCTCCTGCAGATAGGCCGCCAGATGGGTGGCCGGCGCGTCCTTTTCGTCGCCGGCGCTGAGGCTGTACCAGCTGACTTTCATCGCCATCCATTCCTGGGTCCAGTAACTGCTGAACCAGGGGATGAAGGTTTCTTCCGTGACCGCGTAGACCCGCACCCGCCAGTGCTCCATGGAGCCGCGGGCAAAGACCTTGACCTGCAGCACCGCCTGTCGCGACGCCTGGGCGATGTCCTGGTCCACCTGGCGCCAGGTGGCGGCCGGCACCACCACCGGCGCCACCGCCTCGCGCACACGCTGGGGCACGGCGCATCCGGCCAGCACCAGCAGCATCACCACCAGCAGCGCACGCAGGAACACGATGGCAACCCTCGCACAGCGTCGACCCCTGCCACCCACCCACGACCGGGCAGGCTTGAACCGGGTACCGCACGCCCATGCCTGGATTGAGTATAGGACTCGGGGTCTGCACCCCCACCTGTAGGAGCGAGGCTTGCCCGCGATGGCGTCCGACCAGACACACCGCGGCCCGTCGGAGCGCCGCCCGCTCGCGTCTACCGGATCGGGTCAGTCGCGGTCAGCCTGGGCCGCCGGGACGATGCTCAGCCGGGCAAGGATTTCGCGACAGGGCCGCCGCTCAATTCCGCGCCTGGGTCGGAACCGCGACCGGCGCTGGCGGGCGCTTCCAACTCAGCACGCCATGGGCCACCAGGCCGAACAGCAGCCCCCAGAAGGCCGCCGACAAGCCGAACAGCGACATGCCCGAGGCCGTCACCAGGAAGGTGATCAACGCCGCCTCGCGATCCCGCGGCACCGCCATGGCGCTGCTCAGGGCGCCGCCGATGGCGGCGAACAGCGCCAGCCCCGCCAGGGCCGCGATCAGCGCCCGGGGAAAGGCGCTGAACAGCGAGACCAGGGTCGCGCCGAAGATCCCCAGCAGCAGGTAGAACACCCCGCCCATGACCCCGGCCACATAACGCTTGCCCGGGTCTTCGTGGGCTTCGCGGCCGGTGCAGATGGCTGCGGTGATCGCCGCCAGGTTCAGGCCGTGGCAGCCGAACGGCGCCAGCAGCAAGCTGGCCAGGCCACTGCTGGCGATGATCGGGCTGGCCGGCGTGGGGTAGCCGTCGTTGCGCAGCACGGCGATGCCGGTCACGAACTGCCCGGTCAGGGCCACCACCACCAGCGGCAACGCCACGTTGAGCACGCCGTTCCAGCTGAACGCCGGGCTGATCCAGCGCGGCGTGGCCAGGCCGATCACCAGCGCCGAACGGTCGATGTCCCCCGCCCCCAGGGACAGGGCACAGCCCACCAGCAGCACCGCCAAGACCGCATAACGCGGCGCCAGGCGCTTGCCCAGCAGGTAGGTGACGAACATCGCCCCCACCAGCAGCGGCCGGTCCTGGATCGAGCGGAACAGCCCGGTGCCGAAATTGAACAGGATGCCCGCCAGCATCGCCGCGCAAATCGCCGAGGGCAGCCGCCCGATCAGTTTGTCGAAGATGCCGCACAGCCCCACCAGCAGGATCAGCGCGCTGGCCACCAGGTAGGCGCCCACCGCCTGGTCCAGGCCGATGCCCGGTAACAGCACCACCAGCAAGGCCGAGCCCGGCGCCGACCAGGCGATCACCAGCGGCACCCGGTAGCGCAGGCTGAGGACGATCCCCAGCACCCCGCTGCCGACGGAAATCGCCCAGACCCAGGACGACAGCACGTCCTGGGGCAAACCCGCGGCCTTGGCCGCCTGGAAGATGATCACCAGCGGCCCGGCATAGGAAATCAGCGTGGCGATGAATCCGGCCACCAGTGCCGACAACGAAAAATCCTTGATCAACTGCCGCATGCAAGCTCCGCAGCCCTTAAGGCATGGCATGACTGAACGGCCGGCGCAGGCCCTCGAACGAACCGCTCAAGCGCCTGCGCCGGCCATGGACACCGCTACAGCGACGGTGCGCTGGCCTGGCTCAGTGGCAGCGCCTTGACCGGCCGCTGGTAGACGAAACACATCGCCAGCGCCGCCACCGCCCCCGGAAGCGCAAAGGCCATGAAGTTGTAATGCAACGGTAGCTCGATACCCACCAGCGCGCCGCCCAGCAACGGCCCGACGATGGCCCCGCTGCGGCCGACACCCGAGGCCCAGCCCAGGCCGGTGGAACGGATCGCCATCGGGTAGAACTGAGCGACGCAGGCATAGGCCAGGATCTGCGTGCCGATGGTGGTCGCCCCGGCCACCGCGATCAGCCCGTACAGCAGGCTGGTGGGGCTCTTGAAGCCGAGCAGGCTGATGGACAGCGCGGCCACGGCGAAGAACACCACCAACACCTTTTGCAGCTTCAACCGATCGCCGATCCAGCCACCGCCCACCGCGCCGAAGATCGCCCCGAAGTTCAGCACCAGCAGGAACATCAGGCTCGACCCCAGGCCGTAACCGGCGCTGGCCATCAGCTTGGGCAACCAGGAGTTGAGGGCGTAGACCATCAGCAGGCAGCAGAAAAACGCCACCCACAGCATCAGCGTGCTCAGCGCCCGGCCTTCGCGGAACAGCTGCACCACCGGCGCGCCGGCGGCCTTGAGGGTACCGGTGACGAACTGGTCGCCGGGCTGCGGCACGAACCCTGGCTCGACGCGTTGCAACACCTGGCGCGCTTCCTCTTCCCGGCCCTGGCGCAGCATGAAGCCCACCGACTCGGGGAGGAACTTGAGAATCAGCGGCAGCAGCAACAGCGGAATCGCCGCCACGTAGAACACCGACTGCCAGCCGAAAGCCGGCAGCAGCACTATCCCTAAGCCGGCGGACAGCATGCCGCCCACCGAATAGCCGCTGAACATGATCGCCACCAGGGTGCTGCGGATTTTCTTCGGCGCGTATTCGTTCATCAGCGCCACCACGTTGGGCATCACCCCACCGATGCCGAGGCCGGCGATAAAGCGGCAGATGCCGAACTGCGCAGGGGTGCTGGCAAAACCGTTGAGCACGGTGAAGCCGCTGAACAGCACCACGCAGATGGCGATGACTTTCTTGCGCCCGATGCGGTCCGACAGCGAGCCGAAAAACAGCGCGCCGAACATCATGCCGAACAGCGCGTAACTGCCCAGCGCCCCGGCCTGCAGCGGGCTCAGGCCCCACTCGCGCATCAGCACCGGCAGCACCACGCCGTAGATCACCAGGTCGTAGCCGTCGAAGATGATGATCAGCGCGCACCAGAACAGCACGCGCCAGTGAAAGGCGTTGAACCGCGCCTCGTCGATCAATTGATTGCTGTCTATGTTTCGCATGGCATCTGACTCTTGTTGTTGTTTTTTTAAGATTGCGCAGCTGGTGTTGCATTTGCCTTTGCTTCTGTAGGAGCGAGCGGGCGGCGATCCGACTTGCCCGCGATGGACGCGCCGCGGTGTGTCAGACAGGACGCCATCGCGAGCAAGCTTCGCTCCTACACAGTCCGGCGATTCATCGGTCCATCGAGTCGTCGGTTCGTGGAGGGCTTCAGCCCTGGTCGCCACCGCCTACCGGCATGACCAGGCCGGTGATGTAGGAGGCTTCGTCGGAGGCCAGGAACAGGATCGCCGCCGCCTGTTCGTCGATGGTGCCGTAGCGTTTCATCAGGGTGCTGTCGACGGTTTGGTCGACGATCTGCTGGTACCAGACCTTTTCCTCGGCGCTCTGCTCGGCGCTGTTGCGCGGAATCCGCCGAGGCGGCGCCTCGGTGCCGCCAGGGGCCGTGGCGTTGACCCGCACCCCGCGCCCGGCGGTCTCGAAGGCCAGGCAGGCGGTCAGGGCATTCACCCCGCCCTTGGCCGCGCCGTAGGGCACGCGGTTGATGCTGCGGGTGGCGATGGACGACACGTTGACGATGGCGCCGCGGCCCTGCTCCAGCATGTAGGGCAGCGCCGCATGGCAGCACCACAGGGTGGGGAACAGCGAGCGGCGCACTTCGGCTTCGATCTGCTGCTCTTCGTAGTGCTCGAAGGGCTTGGCCCAGATGGTGCCGCCGACGTTGTTGACCAGCACGTCGATCCGCCCGAAGTGCTCGACGGCGGCGGCCATCACCCGGCTGCATTCGGCGTACTGCTCGAGGTCGGCGGTCAAGGCTAGCACCTCAAACCGTGGCGCCAGTTCGGCCTGCAACTCGAACACCAGCTCGGAGCGGTCCACCAGCACCAGCCGCGCGCCCTCCTCGGCCAACCGCTCGGCCACCCGCCGGCCGATACCCTGCGCCGCCCCGGTGACCAGGGCGACTTTTTCCTGGAATCTGTTCATCTGAAAACCTCTATGCCACACCGCGCTCCTACAGAAAAAGCGCAGCGGGTCAGGCCGCGCTGGCGGCGAATTTTTCGTAGTAGAAATTGGCCGGGGCGATGCCCTGCTCGCGAATGAACTGGCTGACCGCCTCGACCATCGGCGGCGGGCCGCACAGGTACACATCCACGTCGCCGTCGTTCAGGTGCCTGGGCTCGATATGCTGGGTCACGTAGCCCTTGAGCGGGTGCGCGCTCTCGGGGTTGGCCACGCAGGCGCTGAAGCTGAAGTTGGGGATGCGCGCAGCGAAGGCGTGCAGGCGATCCATCTCCACCAGATCGAAATCGTTGGTCACCCCGTAGATCAAGTGCAACGGATGTTCGCTGCCCTGCTCGGCGATCTTCTCCAGCATCGCGGTGAACGGCGCCAGTCCGGTGCCACCGGCCAGCAGCAACAGCGGCCGGCGGATGTCCCGCAGGTAGAAGCTGCCCAGGGGCCCGGCCAGGCGCATGGGGTCACCGGCCTTGGCCAGGCCGGTGAGGAAGCTGCTCATCAGGCCGCCCGGCACGTTGCGGATCAGGAAGCTGACCTCGCCGTCGCGCTGCAGCGAACTGAAGGAATAGGCGCGGGTCTGCTCGCTGCCGGGCACGCCGAGGTTGACGTACTGCCCCGGCAAAAATGCCAGCTTGCTCAGGGCCTCGCCCTTGATCGACAGGGCGATGGTGCTGTCGGACAGCTGGCGCACCGCGCTGATGGTGGCGTCGAAGGTGGCCTGGGCAGTGCGGCAGACATCGGACGAGGCTGGCACCCGCACCACGCAGTCGCTCAGGGCGCGCATCTGGCAGGTCAGGACGAAGCCCTGCTCGGCCTCGTCGGCGGTCAGCGCGTCGTCGATGTACTCCTCGCCCAGGTCGTAGCGCCCGGCTTCGGCGAAGCACTTGCAGGTGCCGCAAGCGCCGTCGCGGCAGTCCAGGGGGATGTTGATGCCCTGGCGGTAGGCCGCGTCGGCCACGGTTTCCCCGGCATTGGCGGCAACGAAGCGGGTTACCCCGTCTTCGAAATTGAGTGCGATTTGATGAGTCATGGCAGTCGCCTCAGAGGTGGTAGACATCGACGACCTGACGAACGTAATCGTTCTTCAGGATGACTTTCTTGGCCAGGATCAGCGGGTTCTCGCCACGCACATCCAGGGTGTAGAAACTGGTGCCGAAGTAGCTGTCGACGGTCTTGTAGCGAAAGCTCAGGGTGTGCCAGTTGAAGCGCACCCGGCACAGGCCGTCGGCCTGCTCCAGCACCTCGATATTGCTCAGGTTGTGGGAGGTGCGGGTGTCGGGAATGCTGGCGCTGGAGCGCTCGGTCTTGATCCGGAACACCCGGTCTTCCAGGCCGCAACGGCTGCCGTACCAGATCAGCGAGATTTCCCGCTGCGGGTCTTCGGTGAGGGTGTCGTTGTCGTCCCAGGACGGCATCCAGAAGGTGGCGTCGGGGGCGTAGAGCTCCAGCCAGCTGTCCCAGTCCTTGTCGTCCAGGTAGCGCGCTTCGCGGTACAGGAAGTCGCGCACGGCGTCGTAGGCAATGTTCATCACAGGGTCTCCACGGGAATGCTGCGCGCGGTTTCGGCGGCCACCGCCTTGAGCATGGTTTCCTGCCAGTACTTGTGCTGCATCACGAACAGGCCTTCGTCTTCGGTGCGCACGCCGCTGAGGATCGGTTGCAGGTCGATTTCCTTCGCTGCCTCGTCCGCGCCCTCGACCCAGTGCTCGGCGCCCCGGGACATGTCGTTCCAGGCGCTGCCGCTGCCCTGGTAGCCCATCTGGCAGGAACGGAATTCCTCCAGGTCGTCCGGGGTGGCCATGCCGCTGACGTTGAAGAAGTCTTCGTACTGGCGGATGCGCCGGGCCCGGGCTTCGTCGCTCTCGCCCCTGGGCGCGATGCAGTAGATGGTGATCTCGGTGCGGTCCACCGAAATCGGCCGGGCGATGCGGATCTGCGAGCTGAACTGGTCCATCAGGTAGACGTTGGGGTACAGGCACAGGTTGCGCGAGTTCTCGATCATCCAGTCGGCGCGGGCCTGGCCGAAGTCCCGGGCGAGTTCGTCGCGGCGCTCGTAGAGCGGGCGGTCCTCGGGGTTGGCCCAGCGGGTCCAGAGCAGCATGTGGCCCTTGTCGAAGGAGTAGAAACCGCCGCCCTGCTTGGCCCAGCTGCCGGCGCTCATGGTCTTGATCTCTTCGCCGGCTTCGCGCTGCTTGCGCTGGCTCTGGGTGGCGGCGTAGTTCCAGTGCACGGAGCTGACGTGGTAGCCGTCGGCGCCGTTCTCGGCGGTGAGCTTCCAGTTGCCTTCGTAGATGTAGCTCGACGAACCGCGCAGCACTTCCAGGCCGTCGGCGGACTGGTCGACGATCATGTCGATGATCTTCGCCGACTCGCCCAGGTGCTCCACCAGGGGCAGCACGTCGGGGTTGAGGCTGCCGAACAGGAAGCCGCGATAGGACTCGAAGCGCGCGACGCGGGTCAGGTCGTGGGAGCCTTCGCAGTTGAAGCTCGACGGATAACCCGCGGCGGCCGGGTCCTTGACCTTGAGCAGCTTGCCGGAGTTGTTGAAGGTCCAGCCGTGGAACGGGCAGGTGTAGGACGCCTTGTTACCGGTCTTGTGCCGGCAGAGCATGGCGCCCCGGTGGCTGCAGGCGTTGAGGAAGGCGTTGAGCTGGCCGTCCTTGTTGCGCGCGATGAAGACCGACTGCCGGCCCATGGTGGTGGTGTAGTAGTCGTTCTTGTTGGGGATCTGGCTCTCGTGGGCGAGGTACAACCAGTTGCCCTCGAAGATGTGCTGCATTTCCAGGTCGAACAGTCGTGGGTCGGTGAACATCTCCCGCTTGCAGCGGTAGACGCCCCGGTCACGGTCTTCTTCGAGCAGTGAGTGAAGGTATTCGGGTCGCAGGGACATGGCCGCCGCCTCCATTGTTTTTATCAGGCAAGGCCATGCTAGGACGGGGGGTATCGCGGCAATATCCAGTGCGTGCAGACCCCTATCCGTTTTCTGCAGGGGCCTGTGGCGCGGTGGACCTGCCGCCCTGCAACCCTGTAGCCGCTGCCGAGCCCTGGCGAGGCTGCGATCGGCTGCACAGCAGCCGTAAACCGACTAACGCGGTCGACCAGGCAAAACGAGGTGTCTGGTTTTACGGCCGCTACGCGCCCGATCGCAGCCTCGCTGGGGCTCGGCAGCGGCTACAAGAGCGGGGGCCATCCGGGCGGTGGCGCCCGCAGGCAGCGCGGGTCAGTGCCGGCGCTTGAGGGTGTCGGAGGGCAATTCGCCGAACTGTTTGCGGTAGCTTTCCGAGAAGCGCCCCAGGTGCAGGAAGCCGAAATCCATGGCCAGTTCGGTGACGTTGCGCACGTGGCTGCTGGGGTCGCTGAGGCAGGCGTTGACCCGCTCCAGTTTCTTCTGCCGGATGTAGTGCTTGGGCGTGGTGCGGGCGTTGCGCTCGAACAGCGCGTACAGCGAACGCAGGCTCATCCGCGCCTGTTGCGCCAGTTCTTCGCAGCCGATGTCCTGCTTGAGGTTGCGCTCGATGTAGTCGGCGATGGCCTCGAAGGTGGCCGACGACGACCCCAGCCCGGCGCGGCGCACGTTGGTCTTCATCAGGCTGAGCATCTTGCTCACCACGATCTGCGCGTAATGCTCCTGCACCCGCGGCATGCGCTCGGCGGCCTCGGCCTCGCGGCAGACCATGCTCAGCAGGTGGATAAAGCCTTCCAGCTCGTCCAGCTGGTAGCGGTTTTCCAGAAAGCGCACGCCCTGCCCCGGATACAGCCAGCGCTGCTCCTGGCACACCGACTCCAGCAGGCCGGTGGGCATCTTGATGATGAATTTCTCGCAGTCGTCGGAATAGGTCAGGTCCACCGGATCGTCGGGGTTGATCAGCAGCAGCTCGCCGGGGGCGAAGTAATGTTCCTGGCCATGGCCGCGCCACAGGCAATGGCCGCGCAGCAGCACTTGCAGGTGGTAAATGGTTTCCAGCGCCGGCGAGGTGACGCGCACGCTGCCGCCGTAGCTGATCGAGCACAGGTCGAGGCTGGCGAACGAGCGGTGATTGAGGCTGGCCTGGGGGTTGCCGGCCTTGGGCAGGCGGATGCAGTGGCTGCCCACGTGCTGGTTGACGTAACCGGACACAGCGTAGGGATCGGCCTGGGCGAATACCCTGCTGCGCTCACTCAACAGAAGCGTTTCCATAAGCGGGTCACTCCCAGTTCTAATTATTGGGATTGTTATTATCGGGCGGTGATCGTTCGCCACCGCTGGCACATCACGCAACGCATCCTGCAGCACAACGGCGAAAGCCACGGGACACCCGCAAGGGTATCCCGTGGCCCGGCCTGCGGGTCCGCCGGCGGTCAGACCTCCAGCGCCCGCACCCGCTCGTGGCGCTGTTGCTCCTCGGGCTGGGCGGACGGCTGCAGGGTGAAGTCGAACTCGATCTCGGCGAAGCGCCCGCTGACGCCGTACTGCGCGGCGCGCTGCTGATCCTCGCTGAAGGTGATCTTGGCGATCAGCTCGTCGCGGGTGGCGTAGGCGAAATCGTCGTGCAGGTACTGGTCGCCGTCCAGGTTGATCTGGGTGGTCAGGTGGCGGTGGTCGTCCGCCGAGATAAAGAAGTGAATGTGCGCCGGACGCTGGCCGTGGCGGCCCAACTGGTCGAGCAGCTGCTGGGTCGGACCGTCCGGCGGGCAGCCGTAGCCCGACGGCACGATGCTACGGAAACGGTAGCGGCCTTCGGCATCGGTGACGATGCGGCGGCGCAGGTTGAACTCCGATTGCGCGGTATCGAAGTAGGAATAGGTACCGCCAGTGTTGGCGTGCCAGACGTCGACAACGGCCCCGGCCAGCGGCTGGCCGGCGGTGTCGCGTACCTGGCCCTGCATGAACAGGGTCACGCCCGGATCGCGGCCGTCGTCCAGGCGCGCTTCGCCCTGGCTCAGCGGCGCACCGGCCACGTACAGCGGGCCTTCGATGGTCCGTGGGGTGCCGCCGGTCTTGCCGGCCTGTTCGTCGGCGGCGTCCATCAGCAGGTCCAGGTAGTGCTCCAGGCCCAGGCCGGCCACCAGCAACCCGGCTTCCTGGCGGGCGCCGAGCACGTTGAGGTAGTTGACCGCCTTCCAGAATTCTTCCGGGGTCACGTCGAGGTCTTCGATGATGTTCACCGAGTCACGCAGGATGCGATAGATCAGCGCCTTGGCCCGCGGGTTGCCGTGTTCGTTGAACTGGCCGCTGGCCTCCTCGAGAAACTTCTGGACACTGGCAGTGTGGGAAATTCGGACGTTCATGGTTATTCCTCATCTTGTATTTATTAGGGGGTGGCGCGGGCTGCCAGAGGCTCAGCGGTCATCCGCGCGAATGGACGAAGGATGCCTGCACAGCGCATTCACTTCGATAGCCATGTAGGGATACAGCGGCAGTTGCATCAGCAGGTCGTGCAGTTCCTGCGCGCTGTCGACGTCGAACACGCTGTAGTTGGCATACAGGCCGGCGATGCGCCACAGGTGCCGCCACTTGCCCTGCTCCTGCAGGCGCTGGGCCAGGGCTTTTTCGTCGGCCTTGAGCTGGGCGGCGCGCTCGGGGTTCATGTCGACCGGCAGGTTCACGGTCATTTTGACGTGGAACAGCATGGTGCTCTCCTCATGCGGGATGAATGGCGGTTCAGGCTTTGTCGCGGCGGAAGAACGCCAGGCGTTCCTCGTCCAGGCTCAGGCCGAGGCCCGGCGTCCGCGGTACGTGCAGCTGGAAATCGCGATAGACCGGCGGCTCGGCGAGGATGTCCTCGGTCAGCAGCAGTGGGCCGAACAGCTCGGTGTCCCAGCTCAAGGTGCCCAGGGTCAGGAAGGCATGGGCCGAGGCCAGGGTGCCGATGCCACCTTCGAGCATGGTGCCGCCGTACAGGCCGATGCCCGCCGCCTCGGCGATCGCCGCCGTGCGCAGCACCGCCCGCGGGCCGCCGTTCTTGGCGATCTTCAGGGCGAACACCGAGGCCGCGCCTTCGCGGGCCAGGTTGAAGGCGTCCTCCACGCACTCGATGGACTCGTCGGCCATGATCGGCGCCGGACTGACAGCGTTCAGGCGCACCATGCCGGCGCGGTTGTTGCGCGAGATCGGTTGCTCGATCAGGTCAATGCCGTTGCTGCCCAGCACCCGGCAGGCGCGCAGCGCCACCGCTTCGTCCCAGGCCTGGTTGACGTCGACCCGCACGCTGGCGCGGTCGCCCAGGGCCTTCTTGATCGCGATCACGTGGGCCAGGTCGCGGTCCACCTCGCCGGCGCCGATCTTCAGCTTGAAGATGCGGTGGCGGCGCAGGTCGAGCATCTTCTCGGCTTCGGCGATGTCCTTGGCGGTGTCGCCGCTGGCCAGGGTCCAGGCCACCGGCAAGGCGTCGCGCACCCGGCCGCCCAGCAGCTCGCTGACCGGCAGCCCCAGGCGTTTGCCCTGGGCGTCGAGCAAGGCGCTTTCGATCCCGGATTTGGCGAAGGTGTTGCCACGGATGCTGCGCTCCAGGCGCTGCATGGCGGCGTTGATATTGGCGCCGTCCTGGCCGAGCAGCAGCGGCGCGAAGAAGCGGTCGATATTGGTCTTGATGCTGTCCGGGCTTTCGTTGCCATAGGCCAGGCCGCCAATGGTGGTGGCTTCGCCCAGGCCTTCGATGCCGTCGGCACAGCGCAGGCGGATCAGCACCAGGGTCTGGTTCTGCATGGTGTGCATCGCCAGCTTGTGCGGGCGGATGGTCGGCAGATCGACGATGACCGTTTCGATCGATTCAATGGCACTTGAAAGCATTTCCATACCCATCAGGTTCTTGACGTTATGGACCCGATTCTCGTACGGCTTTTTCCGGGGTTCCAATATAGAATTGGTCTGGTTCGATACCTTGAAGGTATTCAACCTTTGCCTGCGGAGGCCTTATGGAACTGCGTCATCTGCGTTACTTCCAGGTGCTGGGCCAGACCCTCAACTTCACCAAGGCCGCCGAGCGCCTGCACATCGCCCAGCCGCCGTTGAGCCGGCAGATCCAGCAACTGGAAGACGAACTCGGGGTGTTGCTACTAGAGCGCGGCCGGCCGTTGCGCCTGACCGAGGCCGGGCGGTTTTTCTTCGAGCATTCCAGCGCGCTGCTGGAGCAGCTGGGCAAGGTCTGCGACAACACCCGGCGCATCGGCCACGGCGAAAAGACCTGGCTCGGCATCGGCTTCGCCCCCTCGACCCTGTACGGCCTGCTGCCGGAACTGATCCGCCGCCTGCGCAGCCACGAGACCCTGGCCCTGGAACTGGGGCTGTCGGAAATGACCACCCTGCAACAGGTGGAAGCGCTCAAGGCCGGACGCATCGACATCGGCTTCGGGCGCATTCGCATCGACGACCCGGCCATCGTGCAGAAAGTGCAGACCGAGGACCGCCTGGTGGCCGCCCTGCCCGCCGGCCATCCGCTGCTCGGCCAGCCGGTGAGCCTGGCGCAGCTGGCCGACGAACCCTTCGTGCTCTACCCCGGCAACCCGCGGCCGAGCTATGCCGACCACGTGATCGCGCTGTTCAACACCCATGGCCTGAACATCCGCGTCGTGCAGTGGACCAACGAATTGCAGACCGCCATCGGCCTGGTGGGCGCCGGCATCGGCATCACCCTGGTGCCGGCCTCGGTGCAATTGCTGCACCGCGACGACATCGGCTTCAGCCCGCTGCTGGAAGCCAACGCCACCTCGCCGATCATCGTCAGCCGCCGGGTCGGCGATGTGTCCGCGGGGCTCAGCCACTGCCTGCGGATGATCGACCAGTTGCGCGCGGAATATCCCGAGGCCTGACGTCCATCCCTCCCCCTGAGGCGCAGCCGGCCCTCGGTGCGCCGCCCCACACGTGCATAAGCGCGCCTGCAGAAAAGGGATACAGCTCTGCAGGCAACGGATAGTGCCCGCACTCCCCCCGCCCCTAGCCTGCGCGACAGTGAACTGCTTTCCATAACAATAAGAGTAAAAGCAATGAAACCTGCAAAGACCCTCGCCGTGCTGGCCAGCAGCGCGGTGTGCCTGAGTGCGCCCCTTCCCCTGTTGGCCGAAGAAGGCGGTTTTATCAAGGACGCCACCGCCACCCTCCAGGCCCGCAACTACTTCTTCAGCCGCGACTACTCGGATATCCGCGGCACCGAGCAATCCATGGCCCAGGAATGGGCCCAGGGCTTCATCCTCAACTTCAAGTCCGGCTACACCCCCGGCACCGTCGGCGTGGGCGTGGATGCCATCGGCACCCTGGGGCTCAAGCTCGACAGCGGCAAGGGCCGGGTCAACACCGGCCTGCTGCCGGTGCAGAGCGACGGCGAGGCCGCCGACGACTACAGCCGCCTGGGCGCCGCCTTGAAACTGCGCCTGGGGAAAAGCGAACTGCGCCTGGGCGAGCTGCAACCCAACCTGCCGGTGCTGAGCTTCAGTGATATCCGCCTGCTGCCGCCGTCCTATCAGGGCGCGAGCCTGGTCTCCAACGACATCGACGGCCTGACCCTGCAAGGCGGCCACCTGCGCTCCACCAGCCTGCGCAACGAGGCCGGCGAGAGCAAACTGCAAGCCATGCTCGGCCACGTGCCGAAACGCGCGGTCAGCAGCGACGCCTTCAACTACTTGGGTGCCGACTACGCCTTCAACGACAAACGCACCACGGTCAGCGCCTGGTACGGCCAGCTGGAAGACATCTACCACCAGCGCTTCCTCGGCCTGAAACACAGCCAGCCCATGGGCAACTGGGTACTGGGCGCCAACCTCGGCTACTACAACAGCGAAGAAGACGGCAAACGGCTGCTCGGTGCCATCGACAACCAGGCCTTCTTCTCCCTGCTCTCGGCCAAGCGCGGCGGCCACACCTTCTACGTCGGCTACCAGGGCATGTTCGGCGACAGCGCCTTCCCCCGGGTCTTCGCCAACATCACCCCGCTGGGCAACGAAGTCCCCACCTACGAATTCGCCTACACCGACGAACGCTCCTGGCAACTGCGCTACGACTACGACTTCGCCGCCAGCGGCCTCCCCGGCCTGACCAGCACCGTGCGCTACATCCGCGGCGACAATGTCGACACGGGCAAGGGTTATGAGGGCAAGGACTGGGAGCGCGACCTGGACCTGGGTTATGTGATCCAGTCCGGGCCGCTGGGCGGGTTGGGGATCAAGGTGCGGAATGTGATGGCGCGGTCTAACTATCGGACCGATATCAATGAGAACCGGTTGTTGCTGAGTTATAGCTGGAAGTTGTTTTAGGGAGTTGCTGCGAGCGCGATAGGGGATATCGCGCTCGCGCCTGAGAGAACCGGATTAGTAACTGTCCCCCTTCATTTGGAAATGTACTTGTCCTGCGTCTTGATGAAATCGTCGAACGCCTTGGAGTTATAGATAGCGAGACAGGCATAAAACACGACTTTCTTGTCCGTATGCTTGCTGGCGGCTTGGGTTTTCTCATACCTGGAAAACACAAAATCCGTCGTTGCGTCATAAGGGTTATGCAGCGTTTCCAGGGTGTCTTCATTCTGAAGAATGCTGTGCATACCACTGCCCATGAAGGAATAGGCGCCAATAGCCGACTCGATATCGCGCTTCACATCGGACGCATCTTTAAACTGATTGACGATGCAATAACCAAGACCGTAGTTCTTCAACGACTGCCGGGCTGCTGCGATATCGACCTCAGCATAAGCAACGCTTCCCAGATTGCCCGCCATCAAAAGCCCTACCGCTAAAATCCGTTTCATCCTTTCAGTTCCCAATGGGTCTTCACCCGTGATGCCATGGAGGCGCGTTGCCTCTGCCGTGAACAGAGCCGAGGGGCCGGACACCGATCAAGGCTGCCCGGTCACCTGTTGCGTATTACTGAGTCCGCTTTAAGCACGAACTCCAGCCCGATCCCCACTTCCTCCAGCACTTCCGTAACGCGGTCGATGAAGAACTCGGCTTGCTCTGGCAACTCGTACAGGCCGTGAATACGGATAACGGGCGATTTGCCCTTGGAGGGTGGGTAGCTTTCTAGAATCTCGCCACTTTCAATGAAGGCAACGTAAGTGTTGATTTTCTCTTGCAGCAATAACAGGTGTCCGCCCTGCTCGGCTTTGTCGCCCCATTCGAGATGATCGGTAATGACCAGAATCACGTTTTCGGGCTCCCACTCTGGTACTGCAATGATATCGACGACTTTTGTCTCAGTGATGGACATGTCTACTCTCTCAGAGGGTCGGATCAGGCCGAAGAATTTCGACTCGGGTGGGTGGAATGATGGTGCCTGCGGGAAAACTGGGTTTACCTTTGCCGACAACAGTTGCCCCGGTTTTCTCTATCTCTGGAAAGCCAAGCTTCTGATTGCGAGTCAGCGGGGCAGTCTGTGAAGACTTGCACTCGACACAAGAAATTTTGCCGTCAGCATCACGCCCCATCATATCAATACGTGTGCGAACGCCACCGTTGGTTTTAACCGTAACTTCCCGAACGCTTTCAGGCTTGGAGTTGCTGAATTCTTCATAAGACAGGTCCTCAAAATCCCTGCCCTTTTTCTTGTTCTTCTCCAACTGCGTGCTGAGTACAACGTAGATTGGCTCAAGCCCAGCCTCCGCAGGGAACCAGATAATTGCATCCTGGAATTCAGGAGGATGTTCAGGATTCTCCAGCACAGTGTCGGATTGTGCTGTGGGTGGATATACCCACACCGGTGGCAACGGACGGACGCCTTCCAGTGCGGGAATACCCATTACACCGTCGGGGTTTGCTGCCGGAGTCCAAATAAGATCAATACCGTTACCGATGCCCGCAACGTACCGCTCACCCTCCTTCGCTGCCTTGATAACTGGGACAGTTTCCCAGTCCTTTTTACCGCCGGTGTAGAACCCGTAAGCGTTAACGGAGCCGTCCGGCAAGGTCTTCACGTTGATACGGACACGTGTACGGCCCCTATCAAGCTGCGTGTACTGGTCAGCTGTGTAGAAGGCGCTATCAGGTGCAAGACGGGTGTTCGGCATCAGTAGTACAAGAGTGCCCAGGGCAGCAGCAGTGCCTACCCCCGCTGACAGACTCAGTGCCAGAGATCCGCCAAGCCGTTTGGCAATGGTTCCCCCGACTACCGAGCCGCCCACCAATTGCAGTGGGGTGCCTTCGGCTGCAATCGCGGCTCCAGTACCAAGCACCGCCCACAAACCGTAGTCGGCCAATCTCTCAACGGGGACAAAACCAGCAGGTTGTCGGTGATTGATTTCACCGTCAGGCAGGTTGCAGCTCTTGGCAAACACATAACCCCGTGGGGTGGGAGGTACGTCTGGTTTCGGCGGGAGGTCTCTGTACTCTGCCCAGCGTTGAGCGCCGATATCTACCGGTTCAACACCCTTATTGCGATAGCCTTTCGGTGGGTTGGGTACATAACCGCTCATGCAACGTCCTTGTCCGCCTATGGGGAATTCCGACTGAAATCAGCCGGAATGACGTTACCGAGATGCCCAAGCCCTGGCTTTAGGACATGTCTTGATTGCCCTGCTCCGATTTCCTATCCACATCGCATCAAGTCGCAATCGACTTCCAATACACTCGGGCCCATGCAACGAATTTTCGAGTTGCCTGATCAGTCCGCCCGGCAAGCCTTTGCCGCTGACTACCCAGCTGAAAACACCAGAAGCAACCCGCCAAAATCCTAAAAGTTTTTTAAAAATGTCCCGGTGCGGCACTCAAACGATCACCTTGGTCACTTATTGTCCATCTTCCTCGACGACTGTGAAGGGGTGAACGGCCATTTCCAAGCCATAGGAGTAGTGCTGGAGGGAATGAAGTTTCATAGTGGGTTCCTCTCGCTAAATCAGTTAGGCACTGTCGGTTCAATTGACCATCAGCGGGCTCAAGCCTCAGCATAGTACGCTCAAGATCAACTCTGAAGAAAAAGGGAACTTAGATGGCAAGTGAAGTATTTAACGCTCTCCTAAAAGAAAGGATTGATATCTTTAAATCTGCTTTCTCGAGCGTCTCGACAGAGGTATTTTATGACCAAATCACCAAACGGCTTCGCCACACTAGTGAGTACGGCACCTTTCGCGAAGCGATTGTGCGCGACTTTCTAAAATTTGTAGTACCGAGAAGTTTGGACTTATCTACTGGTTTTGTCATTACGAGCATGAATGATGTGAGCACCCAGTGTGACATCATAATCTTCGACTCGAGCATGACCCCATTATATGTAGAGGGTGACCGCCAAAGATTTTTCCCAGTTGAATCCATTTTCTGTATAGGTGAGGTTAAATCGACGCTTGGCAAGTCACAGTTTGCTGACGCACTGAATAAGCTAGCGAAAATCAAGATGCTCAGTGAGCGAATTTCTCATCCAACGATCATTCGTAAAGGTACACCGGGGCCATTCGACCCTCTCAACAACCCTAACGATCTCGTCCCCTCGATTCTTATATGTCAGAAGCTCGATTTTGACATCTCAAACCTTGAGGCTGATATTGATGAAATGTATGACTTTTCAATTGAGCATAGGCATAAACACAATCTCATATTGAGTATTGAGGACGGTGTTTTAGCGTATGCCTCCGAAGGTGGATTTCTTCCTTATCCTAGTCTGGCGGGCGTTAATCTAAAGAATCAACTCTTTCGACCAACTGAGGGCGGCGTTTGTCATATCAGAGCATTCGCAATGCTTGTATTCATGATCACGGCCAGCAAGACGCTTTTTTATCCAGAGATTTCAGACTACTTGGGCCGCCTAGGCGGAAGCTCTCTCATCCAAAGCTAGTGCAGCAAATCTGCATCTGGCCGAAAGCGGCATTCCACAGAATAAAAAACGCCACTCATCCCCTCAACGATAAGCGGCGTTCTTACATAGTTCACACCATAAAGCCTTAAATCAAAATCAACTCACCGTCCCTTCCCCCAACCCCAAACACACATCATCAATCACCGCCTTCCCCATCTCCGCCAGAAAATGCGAGGCCCAGGCATAACGCTCGCCCTGCTCTTCCATGGCTGCGTCCAGCGCGAGTTTCTTGGCGTAGTACAGCAAGGTCGAGGCCTGTTCCAGCGCTTGCTGCAAGGGTACGTCGGCGTTGACGCGGAACAGAGGTTGTTCGGGATCGGCGCAGTGACCGAAGGTGACGAAGCCCAGGGTTTTGACGGAGGCTTGGGCGCTCATAGGGCACCTCCTACAACTTTCAGGCAGCAGGCGTTTTTGAGTAGAGGTAGGCGAGACAAAAAGCAGCAAAATCCAGACGGATTATGGGCGTACATGGTTGAAGCTCCCATATTGTGCGCCTGCATCGAATCGGGTAATCAGGCCCGGTCGCTGCTTTTGCAGCGACGGATAGAGACTAGGTTTGCAGCCGCAAAGGAACAACCGCCAAACCGTCGCCGTTTATGTCCATCCCCTTCCCCGCAAACACCCTCGCTCTTCCCCTGCCAACATCGGTACGCCCTCTAAGCCCGCATCCGCTGCGCCGCGCCCTTTCACCCGGGCAAAAAACGCCTCCCCGCAGGAAGGCGTTGCAGAAACATCGAGTGGCAACTTGCTGGTTATTGGTCGTCCTTTTTCGTCGACGACTGCGCCCCGCGGGTCAGGCCGACGGCCTGCTCACATTGCTTGTGGGTGGCGAGCCGACCGCTCAAGGTGACCAGGCCGGCATGGGTTTTGACATGGATAGGCAGACCACGGGTCGACTCGGCGAAGGTCAGGGCCGACCTCACCTTGGTGGTGAGCCAGGCATCGTGAACGACCGTTTCCAGGCCATGGGAGTAATGCTGGAAGGAATGCAGTTTCATGGCGGGCCCCTCTCGCTTAATCAACTGGGCGTCCCGTCCCATTGGTTGGACGGCCCTCTGCCTGGCGGGCGAGCGCGGTGGGTAACGGACGGGCACAGCGGTGCTCGCCGGGCGCATGGGGGCACTTGTTAATTATAGTTCGGGGGGTGGGGGGGCTTAGACCGCCTCGCGTACCCAGTACGGCCGGGGCTGAAAAGCTGTTCTCTCGACGCAAAGCACCGTAATTTACGCGCCATAACTACAAGGATGCTTGGGGGTGTCAGTGGGAGCTTATCGTCTGCTGTTGGCCGTTCTGGTGGCTGTTTCTCATATGGGCAAAACGTTCATGGGGCTAAACCCCGGCGTGGTTGCCGTGATTTCTTTCCTGATCATCAGCGGTTTCGTCATGACCTCGCTGATCGAGCGCAACTACAAGGTGTCCGAAAAAGTCGGCCTGTTCTATGTGGACAGGGTCTTGCGCCTTTACCCTCAGTTCCTTTTCTACTTCATCGTTTCCTGCGTGGTGATCTATTTCCTGTTGCCCGGTACGCCTCAAGCGGCCGAGTTGACACTGCGGAATATCGCCGCAAGCCTGCCTATGGTGCCGCTCGGGTTCTACATGTTTGGGGCCGCCGGGCAGGAGATCCTGCCGCCGGCCTGGTCGCTTGGACTGGAGATGTGCTTCTACCTGGTGATCCCTTTCCTGATCATCTACCGGGCGCGTGGCGTTGCTTTTGCCTTGTCTGTTGCCGTGTTCATGACGGCATGTCTTGGCTTCATCAATACCGATCTGTACGGCTACCGCTTGCTGCCGGGCGTCCTCTTCATGTTCCTGTGCGGCAGCTACCTGTACAAACCTCGGGCGAAGGGTTTAGCGATCGCTGCGGGCACCGCCGTGGTGGCGGCATTGGTTTTTGTGGCGATCATGACGGGGTTGATCGAGCGCCGGCCGTTCAATGCCGAGGTGACTGCTGGCATTGCGTTGGGCATACCCGCCGTGTACTGGCTGACGAAACTCAAGTTTCACCGGGTCGACGAGTTCCTCGGGAACATCAGCTACGGCGTTTTCCTGAATCACTTTGTGGTGATGTACTTCCTGCGCGCTTTCTGGCCGGTTGCCTACGATGGGTACATCGTTGCAACGGTGCTGGTTCTGTCGTGCTTCCTGAGCGGCGTTTCGTACTACTGCGTCGAACGGCCGGCCTTGAAGCTTCGGCATGCGCTTCGGGCCAGTGCGAAGTTTGGAATGCGACAAGTGCAGGGAGGCGAAAGAGCGGCTTAGTGGGGGTGGTGGTTCGAGTGGCCGCCTATGTCGATGATGTTTGGGAGCATCAGACCCGATCGCTGATTTTGCAGCGACAGGGTCAGACCAGGTGTGTGGCCGCCCAGGAACAACCGCTAAACCGTCGCCGTTTATGTCCATGCCCTGCCCCTCAAACGCCTGACCACTCGCCTGCCCCTATCGGTATGCCCTCCCGGCCCGCATCCACTGCGCCATCCCCTTTCGACCCAGCAAAAAAAACGCCTCCCCACAGGAAGGCGTTTCAGTTTTATCGAAATATCGAGTGGTATTTTTGCAGCTCTTTGCCCTGTTTATTCGACGGTCGAAGGCGCGCACAACTTGCCCGCGCCAACACGTTCCACGCCCCACCGTTACAACGCCTCTCGATCACCCGCCGCAATGGAAAGACTGGCTGAGTAGAACCTGAACCGGTGCCCAGGATGACTTGCCCCGTTCAATGCCCGCTCCAGGAACTTGCGGATCTCGAGGGAGTAGGCGCCAGGATGCGAGAACCTGAACATGTGGCCGGTGCGCGGCAGGATGACTTCCTGCGAACCCTTTATGCCCTTCAGGAGGATCCCCGCGGCGTCTGCGCCGATCAGTTTGTCTTCCTGGGGCGTCAGGATCAGCGTGGGGACGTCGATCTGCTTCAGCAGGGCTGCATAGTCCGCCTGCTCGATCGAGCGCATGCGGTTGACGTAGGCTTTGTGGGGCGTTTCCTTGACGAAAAAGGCTCGGCTCTTTGCGCTTGACCAGGGGATCTCCCCCTCCTGGTCGAACGACGAAGCCAATTGCGCGGCGTGGATACGCAGGGTTGTCTGTCGGTAAAAGGGCCCGGGAAAAAAGGGGGCAAGTGCCGCCAGCGTCTTGAGCAAGGGCGAGGTGATCGGGCTTTTGGCGAAACCGCCCGAGAGCACCAGGCCCTCGAGGCCTTTGGGTTGCCGTGTCGCCACCGCGAGCGAGGCCACCGCGCCGTACGAATCGCCCACCAGCACATAGTGCGCAAGGTCCTTCACCTGATCGACGATGAAGTCGGCCAGGGTTTCCAGCTCGCTGACGTCGTCCGGCAGGCGCAGGGAGCGCATGGGGCAGTTCTGCAGGTGCGTCAATTGGTTCAACTGCCACGGGGCCCCGGCGAAGCAAGGGATCATGACCAAGGTGGGCGCTGTTTGCATGGGGTACTCCTGGCGGGCGGCACAGATGACGACCCGACTCTAGGAGGACTGCGGCAGACGATCCAATGGCCTTTACGCAGCCTGTCGATGCACGGGATCGATGATCCCGCGCCGCTCTTCAGTCGGCGATCAGCAGGTGGGTGATCCACTCGACGGCGGGCTCGTTGGCGCGCCCGCGGGCCCGGATAACGAGGACCTCCCAGGTGGGCAGTGCCAGGGGCAGTTCGAACAGGCTCAATTGCGCGGCGTCCCGCAGCTGCAATGCGACCCGCTCGGCCACCACGGCAATCGACTGCGAAGTGCCGACCATGAACGGCACCGCCAGGAAGCTCGGGCAGGTGACGCTCACGGTGCGGCTACGCCCGAGGCTTTCCAGCGCCTCGTCGACAACGCCCCGCGTATCGCCGCGCGGCGAGACCAGGATGTGCGGGACGCGGGCGAAGTCATCCAGTTCCATATGCAGTTGTTTGCCACGCTTGACCAGGGCCGGGTGGCCCTTGCGCGCGATGCCGACGAAACGTTCCTGATGCACCCGCCGGCAATCGAAGCGCTGCGGAATCTGGGCAAAGGAGCCCGAGCCGAGCACGATGTCGAGCTCGCCGGCGTCCAGCAGGCGCAGGGCGGACTCGCTATCGGCCGGCCTGAGCTTCAGCACCACGCCCGGCGCGGCGGCCTGGATCCGCTCCAGGGCCGGGGCGATAACGGTCAGCACGGCATGATCGGTAGCCGCCACCGACAGCGTCGCTTGCAGACGAGCCGGATCGAACGGCCCCCGTGGACTGGCGACGAGCCGGACCGATTCGAGCACCGCTGCCACGCGCGGCATCAGTTCCACGGTCAGCGGCGTCGGCATGATCCCGCGGGGGTTGCGGATGAACAGTTGATCGGCGAAGGCGGTACGCAGCCTCGATAAGGCATGGCTGGTCGCCGACTGGGACAGATGCAAGCGCTCGGCCGCCCGGCCAACGTGCCTTTCGACCCAAAGCGCCTCAAGTACAACCAGAAGGTTGAGATCGAAACGTGTCAGATCCAGGGGCTTCATGCGGTATTGGCCTCTTCGTTGATCATTCGGAACACGGCGCCTGCCTACAGCCCTCGGGACCGCTGACGCACACGACAAAGACCAGGGTGCCGGCGTGTGGACAGGAGCGTTTCGTGAAGCCTTGGGGTCGCAGCAAATGCTGGGGATTTTACTGCAGCGGCGTCTCTTCACCGCGCCCCGCGCGGCCTGCGCCACGATAGCGTGAGCGCCGCGCCACTCGCAATCCCAAGCCCCGCCGGATCCAGAACGACGGACAAGGAGCAGCCCCGAGCCCAGAAGCTGCAAGGCGCCGCGCCCTTTCCCCCGGACAAAAAAACGCCTCCCCGCAGGAAGGCGTTGCAGCGTTGCAGAAACATCGAGTGGCAACTTGCTGGTTATTGATCGTCCTTCTTCGTCGACGACTGCGCCCCGTATTCCGTGTCCTCTTCGGCGCTGGGCGCTTCGGGCAGGCTGCCCGGGGTGAACATATGGGTCTGCAGGTCGCTGGCATCGATGTCGACCACGCCATGCACCCCACGGGTCAGGCTGACGGCCTGTTCGCATTGTTTGTGGGTGGCGAGCCGGCCGCTCAGGGCGACCAGGCCGGCATGGGTCTTGACGTGGATAGGCAGGCCGCGGGTCGACTCGGCGAAGGTCAGGGCCGACCTCACCTTGGTGGTGATCCACGCGTCGTGCATGACCGTTTCCAGACCATGGGAGTAATGCTGGAAGGAATGAAGTTTCATGGCGGGACCCTCTCGCGTAATCAGCTGGGCATTGCGTCCCCTGGGCTGCCGCCCTCTGCCTGGCCGGCGGATGTGCTGGGTAGCTGACGGGTTCGGCGGTACTCGCCAGGCAAACAGGGACACAGGGTAATTATAGTTCGGCCACTGCCCGGCCTCGTTGCGCCCAGGCCCCGGCCGCCCGATGGCGACCGGGGCATGCCGGCCTTAATAACCCAATGCCAGCCCGGTGTTGCGCCGTGGGTCGTTGGCGCCATAGAAGCGGTTCTTGCCCACCGGCTTGCCGCCCAGCGCCGGCGCCCCGACCAGGATCGCCGCCAGGTGGTTGGGGTCCTGCGGGCCGATGAACTTGTGGCCCCAGCCTTCGAGGATTTTCCGGGTGTCCGGGCTGACGGCGAAGGCTTCGAGGTTGGTCTCCTCGGGCAGCCACTGTTGATGGAAGCGCGGCGCGTCCACCGCTTCCTGGATGTTCATGCCGTAGTCGATCACATTGAGCATGGTCAGCAGGGTCGCGGTGATGATCCGGCTGCCGCCCGGCGTGCCGAGCACCATCACGGTCTTGCCGTCCTTGGTGACGATGGTCGGGCTCATCGAGGACAGCGGCGCCTTGCCGGGAGCGATGGCGTTGGCCTCGCCCTGCACCAGGCCGTACATGTTGGGTACGCCGACCTTGGCGGTGAAGTCGTCCATTTCGTCGTTGAGGATGATCCCGGTCTTGCTGGCCATGACCCCGGCGCCGAACCAGTCGTTCAGGGTGTAGGTCACCGACACCGCGTTACCCCACTGGTCGACGATCGAGTAATGGGTGGTGTTGCTGCCCTCGTGGGGCGCCACCCCGGGCTTGAGATCCCGGGAAACCCCGGCCTTCTGCGGGTCGATGGCGGCCCGCAGTTTGGTCGCGTAAGCCTTGTCCAGCAGGTGGCTGACCGGGTTCTTGACGAAATCCGGGTCGCCCAGGTAGCTGTTGCGGTCGACATAGGCGTGGCGCATGGCCTCGATCTGGTAATGCAGGCCCTGGGCCGAGTGATAGCCCAGCTCCGGCATCGGGTAGCCTTCGAGGATGTTCATGATCTCGCAGATGATCACCCCGCCCGAGCTGGGCGGCGGCGCAGAGACCACGTGGTAGCCGCGGTAGTCGCACTCGATCGGCGCCAGTTCGCGGGTCCGGTATTTGTCCAGGTCGGCCTGGGTGATGATGCCCTTGCCGGCCTTGCTCGAATCGACGATGGCCTGGGCCACCCAGCCCTTATAGAAGCCGTCGGCGCCCTTGCCGGAGATTTCCCGCAGGGTCTTGGCCAGGTCCTTCTGCACCAGTTTCTGGCCCACCTGTAGCGGCTGGCCGTTGTGCAGGAAGATCGTGCTCGCATCATGGTCCTGCTTGAACTGCTCGGTGGCGGTCTCGAGCAGGTCGACATCGCCCTGCTCCAGGGCGAAGCCATCCTCGGCGTACTTGATGGCAGGGGCGATCAGGTCGGCGCGCTTCATGGTGCCGTATTTAGTCAGCGCCAGTTCCATCCCCGACACCGTCCCCGGGACGCCGACGGCCAGATGCCCCTTGGTGCTCAGGTCCGGCACCACATTGCCGTCCTTGTCCAGGTACATGTTCGCGGTGGCCGCCAGCGGCGCCTTCTCGCGAAAGTCGAGGAAGGTTTTGCGGCCATCGGCCAGCTGGATGGTCATGAAACCGCCACCGCCGATATTGCCGGCCGCGGGGTAGACCACCGCTAGGGCATAACCGACCGCGACCGCGGCATCGACGGCATTGCCGCCGTCCTTCAGTACATCGACGCCGATACGGGTGGCCAGATGCTGGGCGGTGACCACCATGCCGTTCTCGGCGGCGACCGGGGCTTGCGAAGCGGCTTGGGCACAGGCGTAACCAACGGCGAAGACGGTCGCGATAAGCGACGTGACCAGGGGCTTGACTGTCATGGGGCGGCTCTCTTGTGGTTAGGGAGGGAGGCGTCGTGCCGACTGGCGACACCCCAGAAACTGTAGGACAGTTTCGGCGCCCATGAGCCGCTGAGTGGTAGAAGGTGCTAGTAGCCAACCGATCCCGGGGCAGGCCTGACACCTTCCACGCAAGCTAACTCCCGGCGCTTCCCTGAGGACCGCTGGCGATCAGGCTGGCCCCGCAGGCGGTTTTCATTCCATGCAACGCCACGGGAACACCGCCGACGTCCAGCAAGGCGCTGCCCTCGGCAATCGGAAACACGCCTTTGCATAAAGGGCATGTGACCTTGTGCCCGACGCCGGCCATGGGTTTGCCGTTCAAATCGGTCTGGTTGAACGCTTCGATGACAGTACCGCCGTGACTGGTGGAATCGCCAAGTCGGATGATGTCCATATCTGCTCCTTTTCCGTTGTACTACCAAATACATCTTCCTCGGCGGGCATTGTGCCCACCGACGGATAAGTGCTCAGGCGTGAAGGGCATGGGGAGGCAAACCACCTCCTGTAATAAAAAACACTCGGAAGTACCGTCTGCTAGTTCAGTACCAGTACCCCTTCGGCGAAAGCACTCAGCTGGAGCTTAGGCTCATGATCGCTGACCAGATAACGACGCCAAGCACGCTCCAACTGGACCCCGTGAATATTTCCTTCAGAGGCAATAAACGCTGCCGCGTCCTCTTTGGCATAGCCGTACTTGCTGAATAGCGCAGGGAGGTCATCGCTGGTGAACACGCTACTGCCAATGGTCCCGAGCACCGAAAGATAGGTAGCGCAAGCCGGTATTCTTATCAGGTCTGCTGAAAACTCATCCCAGTCGGCTCGACACGTTTCGGCAAAAAACGCCATGATCAAACATCCAATGGAGTGCAAGCTCTTGTGTGCTTTCCGCCCCTTGAAGGGGAGCGTTCCAGGCGATGGCGATGTACCGACGATCATAGAGAAGTTCACATTCCTTAAGTTATTCAACTCCCAGCCTCTCCATGGATCCGATACCCCACTGGGACAGTCGGAGAAGGTCCTCCTGCATGACCACCACGCGAAGACACTGGGTGCAAGCGCACGGAGTCGATGATGGTGTCCCACAACTCCAACGCCTCTTTGTCTGATTTGAAAGGCGGTGCCGGCAGCTTGCCGCTGCTGTCGGGGCTACGTTCGAGTACGCCGAGCGCGGCAGAGATATTGGGCTCGGTGACCGAGTCGTCCTTGCCCTGGGCTTCCCAGGCGAAGGTATAGAGGCGTTGTCCCTTGTCGGTACTGGCCAACAGGTATTCGTCGGCAGGAACCGCGCCACCGCGTTCCCTTTTGCGCAGGGTCTCGATTCCTAACACCATCCTGGCGGCACCGGCGAGGAAGCCACCCATCCGATCCAACAGGCGATCCTCTTCGGCGCCGGTGCTGGAAGTGAATTCGAAATGGGCGCCGGGATACTCGGGAAAGGTCACTCCGAGATCGAACCGCTCGCTCTGGAAATAACTGCCTACGATATGGCCTCGATCGATGCAAAACCCGGGTTCGGTGGGAATTTCATTGGGTTCGCGAGAGCGAAGATCGCGGGCTAACGTAGTAGAAATTTCTATGGCGCGAAGCTCTCTATCTGCCGAAACCTTTCCCGTCCATTTATAAGCACGCCATGCTGGCTGAGACACAAGGTAGGTATCTAGAAGATATATTTCGGAAGAGACTTCCGAAGACCAAGATAACAATCCAGATGCTCCCGCGCCAAAATCCAACTGGCGAAGAAACATACTGCCCTTCGAATCATGTTGCTGGTCTTTTAGTTCCAATTCACGCTGGCTGATTCTGGTAGCCAAGGCCGTAGGCGTATCGTCGAGAGCCTCGATATTGTCACCCCATAGGTAGTAACCCGCTCTGATTTCCGCTTGGGGCGGTAAATCGATCAGGAATCTGCCAAAGCAATGAGTGACCCACCCGGTCTTGTCCATGACGGGATTCCGAGAAGAAGGAAGTAATGAGCAGCTGGTGATAGCGGTCAGGGCGACGATGCCCAAAACAGTGAAAAGCTGGTGCACGCGCATCATGAGCCTTCTAACTGCTGGAGGGCTTCGACAACCGACGGCAAGTCTGGGTGGAACCGGCCGTTGCCACTGCGGCTCTCATCGTCTCGGATGATGTCCATATCTGCTCCTTTGGATTGTTCCGCTTCTGCTGCAATGTTCAGACGTTTAGCGACTCCCAGGCGGGGAATCCGGGATGAATTGACCGCCGCATCGGAGCCCTACCAAAAACGAAGCTCTCCACCGAACATGAAGAAGATCAGTAGCAGCCCGCCCCCTCCGAACCACAGCGGCGCGATTGTAAGCACGCCCTGGATCACGACAGCGACCTTGCAGCCTTTGGACAATCCATAACGTCGCCAATACAGCGCATGCAGTACCATCGTCAGACCGTTCGCGGCCCAGACCGCACCAATAGCCATCATGTAATTTTGCTGCGCAATCCGCAGCAACATGATCAACAAGCCAAAGAAAGCGATGAGTGCTGACCACACAAGCAGCAGAGAATGATCCGGCTTTATCAGGCCAGAAGCGGGTTTGGGCATTGCAAGTCCATCCATGTAAACGTTAAAGCCTCTTGTTCAACTCAAGGCATCACGCTGCCTTACAATTTATCCATCCAGTTGCCGTTCGGCTTCATGTCAGCCAGGAATGTCTCGATGGCGTAATCGTCATCCATCGCTTTCGTAGTCCCCAGATGCCCCGTTGGTGCACTCGGAGATGGACTCCCAGCGTTACTGCCACGCGGAGCAGAAGACACTGGTCGCAAGCGGACGGAGTCAATGATGGTGTCCCATAATTCCAGCGCCTCTCTGTCTGACTTGAATGGAGGCGCTGGCAGCTTGCCGCTGTTGTCGGGACTACGTTCGAGTACGCCAAGTGCGGCGGAGATATTGGGCTCGGTGATAGAGCCGTCTTTGCCCTGGGCTTCCCAGGCGAAGGTATAGATGCGCTGCCCCTTGTCGGTGCCAGCCAACAGGTATTCGTCAGCGGGAACTGGACCGCCACGCTCTCTTTTGCGCAGGGTCTCGATACCCGTAACAGCCCTGGCAGCACCTGCCAGGAAACCACCCACCCGATCCAACAGACGATCCTCTTCGGCGCCGGTGCTGGAAGTGAATTCGAAATGAGCCCCGGGATGATCCGGGAAGGTCACTCCGATATCGAATCGCTCGCTCTGGAAGTGACTGCCTGCGATATAGCCTCGATCAATGCAAAACCCGGATTCGCTGGGAATTTCATTGGGTTCGCGGGAGCGAAGATCGCGTACCAGATTCTTCGCGACCTCAACGCCACGAGGCTCGCGGTCTGGCTCCATCTCAATCCTCCAGTAATAGGGCTGCCATACCGGTCCCGAAACAGCATAGGCGTACAGGTAATACGACTCGATGCTGGCATCGGAAGCCCAAGACAGTATCCCGGCTGAACCTCTGCCCAGATCATACCGGCGCACAAACATGCTCCCCTTCGTATCATGCTGCTGCCGTTTAAGCGCCTGCTCGTGCTGATCGATCCTGGACGCGAGTGCCGCGGGATCATCTCTTAGTGGCTCAATAACCTGTCCACGCAGGTAATAGCCTGCGCTGATTTTCGCTTGAGGCGGCAAATCGATCAGCAATCTGCCAAAGCAATGAGTGATCCATCCGGTCTTGTCCAAGGCAGGGTTCCGAGAAGAAGGCAATGATGTGCAACTGGTGATACCGGTCAGGGCGACTATGCCCAGAACAGTGCGGAGCTGGCGCATCATGAACCTCCTAACGCCATACCCGTTTCTCCGGAGGCTCTTTACAGCTCATCCATCCAGTTGTCGTTCGGCTTCATATCGGCCAGGAACTCCTCCAAGGCGTAGTCCCTTTGTACAAGTGGCGGCTTAGCATCAGATGACTCGGCAGGTTGACCCTTCGGTTGCATTTTGGGAGCCGGCTCATCGCTGCTGGCGGTCTGCGGCATCAGGGTGACCCCGAAAGGATTACTGACAGGTTTCTTGCCCGGCGTGGCCGAGGTAATCGAGATGATCGTCGCCTGGTCCTGACGGCGCATCGGCATGACCACACTGGTGTCGGCATTCAGGTAGCTGGCCATCGTGGCCAATGCGATACCCACAAAAGGTGAAGCTGCACCGGTATCACCCAAGCGCTGAGTAAGGTCGTAGCTCTCCCGCGAGTCGAGCAGGTCCAAAGAGCTGTGGGCAATGCTGAGTGCCGGAGAAAGTTCGGCCAGTGACAGGCTGTTCAAACCGCCGTCATAGAACAGTCGAGTGGGTTTGGGTGTGAGCGTATCGGTGGCCTTTTTCCAGCCACTGGCCAGTTGCGAGGTCAATGCATCGCGCTTCAGACGCTCACCGGTATCCGGGCGTTGCAGCGATACGGTGACCGGGCGATGAATCTTGGCCAATACAGGTAAGGCATCCCACTGCTCGAAAGCACGTTGGGTCCAGGGCTGAGGAATGAATTCCGAGGGCTGGAACTCCACGGCAGGTTTACGCCAGCCCCAGCCTCTGAACTCGGGATCGATTTTGTTTTCATTGACCTTGGCGAATTGGGCGTAATAGCGAAGCCATTCGACCCGTTCTGGACGGCCGATAACCATGGCGACCATAGCATCGGTAAGTGTCCCAGGTACTCTGGGACCTGACATCGCTCCCAGAGATCTGAGGGATACGTCTTTGCTAGATAGAGCACCAGCCATGCTAATGCCCTCATTTACATATACCAACAGCGCCGGTAGATCGGGATTATGCTCGAACACTTGGAATATGGACTCCAGCACACCCTCGGGAGTGTCATTGCAGACAATGCCATCCTGCAAATTACGAATGCGGTGCCAATGTAGCCCTGCAGGCGTTCGCATATTGTTGACCATGACCGACAAACTGCGTTGCGTTCTTTCAGGAGTAAAACGCAGATTCGGTGTGTTGGGACTCCAGCCACGCACCACAGTGATAGTAGGGATCGGCCACTTTTCCATAAAGTCTCGCAATCCCAGCTCTAAAGCATCGGTCTCCCGCTTTTCATAGGCCATGTCCTTGTCATCGGCAGTCACTGGATACGTTTTCGGATCCATGGGCAGGATGCTGCCAACATGCAGGGCTTCTGGTTGTTTCGTGCTCTGCTCTTGCAAAGTCTGCCAGGCCTGTCCCTGACGAAACACATCCAGGCTCATGCCGACACTGAGGACATCCAGGGTTTCCAGGCGAGGTGAGGTAGTTGGGGCGCGGTAACGAGTATCAGTGGACACAGAGGTAGCCTCCTTGGCCGAGGTATAGGCAGTCACGGCCGTGGCCGGGCTAGCAAAACAGCGGGTAGACGTCAGAGAGGACTCAGCCGCCAAAACCAGATGGCTGGTGAGCAGTAAGCCGGGAATAGATAAATACGGGAGTATGCGACGCATCAAACTGTCCCCCCGAAACGGATGGGGTTACCGAGCTTTTTCCCGCCCCAGGTCTGTGTTGCTACCAAAGAGGGCATAGTGCTCTTACTTACGTTATCGGGGAGAGCACCAGTTTTACGATACGTCACCGTGCCATTGATCAAGTTGAGATTTTCCCCCTCCTCCTCACTGTAGAACTTCTCTACATCTTCATCTGGAAGGTCAGCACCAACATCCCCCTGGCTGTAAATTCCCCCTCGGGTACTTTCCCAATCCAACCGCCAATCCGCCACACGGCAGAGATACGCATAGAACGTCATATCATCAACACTCTCTCCCGCCCCGATGGCCACGTCATAGGCCAATACCTGCCGACTGTGCTCCGGGTTATTGGGGATGCCCGAGTGAAAAGACTGAGCCTCCTGATACTCCTCACTTTGCAGGCGCAATCGGGCTTCGTAAGGTGTCTCTCCACGGGTGACCAAGACCTGGCCATTACCCAATGACCGAGAGGAAAAAATATGCGCACGTTGGGCTGGCTCATTGATGTCGTCACGAGCCTTCTGCACGCTGGCAGTATCACGGCCATGTTTAAACGCTACTGATTCATCTAGCGTCTCCTGGCGTGCGTATTTCGGATCCTTGGGACGCCAGGCAGACTTGATGAGGAGAGACTTGTCGTTACTCAGCCCGATCGCCGCGTCAATTGGGTCCAGCTTGTCCATGATCTGGTACACACCACTGTTTGAGTCCTCCCCTGGCGCGGTCATGGTACCGTCAGTCGCAAAATCCGCCTTCGCCGGGACAGGCAATAGAGGGGCAGTCAACATCACGCTGGTGCCCGGCTTGAAACTGGCACGCCCACCCCGGTCCAAGCCCCCTAAACCGGTGTCTTCCCAGGTCTTCTCCCCTTCAAGCAGCAGAGGATAGGAATAGGGAGGCACATGTTTACCAATTTCTTCCTTCTGACCGTTGCGCTTACGCAAGGTAAAAATGCGTTGATAGAAGCGCAGCGGCAACACAGTCCGTGCAGGCTGGCCATCAACAGTATCTCCGATGCCCTGCCAACCGATGCCCTGTACGTTGCCAAGGCCCACGGTCTGATCCTGCGGAGTGAAGTAAAGAAAGGTGCTGCCACGGTTATCCCGTTCATCAAACGAAACGGGTTCTCCACGGATATTGGCTTGAGATGCTGCGCTGCCGGTCCAGCCAGGCCCACCAATGGCGCCGTAACCCTGGCAATTTTTCAGAGCCACACTCGACAGCGCTGGAACAGGGTTCGGGGTACCAGAAATAAACTGAAGGATGCCGTTGAGGGTAGCAATACGCGCACCTGTCGTTTGCTGCCCTAGCCATTTCTGAGTCTTATCGTTGTTCGGTTGGAACAGGCTATAGGGTGAGTTGAGCATGATCACGCCATCGGCCGGTTTTACTGCTTCATCTTTGAGAAAAGCATGGGCCAACAGGGTGAGCAACGTGCCCTGACTGTGGCCAACCACGTTGATGGTGTCATTTGGATAACGCTTGCGGATGATCTTGATCAACATGGCCAGGCGCATGGAAGCCAGCACCATGTAACGACGGCCTGCGGCTGAAAACAGCGGGTGGGTCAGGGTGCCCCCAATCAAATTGAGGGGAATGATACCGAACGGATAACCGTTGAAACCCTCACCCCACATATCGGGTAAATTGGTGGTGGCATTGGCGAATTGTCCGCCCTCCTTGGTGCCGGTCTTATCCAGACGGTTGCCGTTGCGGTCCAACCACTCACCATGAAGCTCTGTTTTGTTGATGTGTTTTTCTTCCTCGCGAAAGCCCCAATAGAATGGGATGACCACACTGCGGATGGCCCCACCATCGCTAGACGCGCTGAACTTGCGCCGGTAGTACACGGCATCGGGATTGCTCGCCTTACCATCATCATCAGACGGCAGGCTGTACCCTGCCGACATCAGATAACCAGGGTTAGTGGCGCCGTTGGACAGGGTCTGCGGCATATCCAGACGTTCGTTAAGCCCCTGGCACAGCCCACGCTCAATACGCTCGTAACAACCGGCAAGATCGTTGACCCCATGCACGACGATGGTCACACAGGGTTTGGGAGGCGGCGCGATCAAATGTACGTCGCCACCGCCGGGCATGGTGATCGACTTGGCTGAACAGATCGTCCTCATCTGAACCGCGTCATTCATTGACTCTCTCCTTGCTGCTGCCCGGCAATCCATCGGCCAGGCAGGTGTCCTTGATCTGGATGTGCGACATACACCGGTTATCAACCATCAGGAAACGCATGCTCATGACCCGGCCTTTGAAAGCATCATGCGCACACTGGCGATGTTCATCGCATCTTTCTGCAGTAACTGAGTAGCCCCCGTTGCGTCAGTGATGCCTTCGACGACCTCACCATTTGCCATGGTGATTTTGTAGGGCACATTGGGCATCGCCGATTGGCCATCGATCTGCTTGAGCATGAAACGACGCTGGGTGTCCCCCACCTTGAATTTCGGTAACTCGGTATCGAGACTCGCACCACCCAGCAGGCTGTGTTTGGCCGCCTTGACGGTAAAGTTGCCCGGCATCCCCAACTCGATGTTGCCGCCCTTGAGGGTGAGGTAAGCGCCACCACACATCAGGGTGATGTGTTCCTTGGCAGAGACCAGTACATGGTTGTTGCTCGCGCTGACCTCCACGCTCTGATCCGCCTCCAGGCGGATGTTGTTCTTCTGCGCCTGCAGCAGCATCAACCCCTGGTGAGTGATATGGCGCATCTCCCCACTTTGCGCGAACAACCCCAGGTCGGTGCCGGCATTGACCACGAACTTCTGCCCTGAAGTCAGTTGCTGGTTCTGCTGGGCCACGCTGTCGATATGCTCGCCGGCTGCCAGAGTGACGCTGTTAGGAGATGCCACAGCGATACCGGCCTGACCGCTCAGGGCGATGGCAGGTTTACCACCGTTGGTTTTGCCCGACTCGTCGTTGGCGCCATGCCCCAGATCGCGCACCGCTTCACTGAGGGTTTTCTGAGGATCAGTGTCGTGATCGATGCCCTGATTATCGGCGGCATAGTCACCCAGGCCCTTTGCCAGTTGCAGAGCTGCCTCCAGCACTTGAATGACAGTGCCACGATCCAAGTGACCACCGCTGGCATTCAGCTGCTCTTCGGTACTCAGCAACAGCCCCTTGGCCGCGCGCAACGCGCCATGCTCGTCGGTACGCAGCTCGAAACCTTCGCCCCGCGGCGCGCCGCCGTCGGGACGCGGGTGAGTCAGGTAGCCCAGGTGCAGCGCGGTGCTGCCGTGATCGCTCATCAGCGCGGCACTGATCTCTTTGGTGGTGTCGTCGATGCGCAGTTCGTTGGCCCGACTGCCTTTGTATTCCTTGCTCTTGATGGTGCTGAGGATCTTGTGATTCGGCAGTTGGTAGGGCGGCATGTTGCTCGCCCGGTAGGTACGGCCGGTGATGATCGGCTGGTCGCAGTCGCCGTCGAGGTAGTCGACTATGACTTCCTGGCCAATGCGCGGAATCGCCATATGGCCCCAGTCGGCGCCGGCCCAGTTCTGCGAGACGCGGACCCAGCAGGAACTGAACTCGTTGTCCTTGCCTTCGCGGTCCCAGGGGAACTGGACCTTGACCCGGCCGAACTCGTCGGTGTGGATCTCTTCGCCTGCCGGGCCCACCACGCTGGCGATCTGCGGCCCGTCGATACGGGGCCTGGGCAGCGGTGCCGGGCGCCACTCCATCTGCTCGGGAATGATCTCGGCGGTGAAATCGTAGCTCACGCCGATATCAGCGTCGGCGGACTCTTCCTGCTGGCTGGCGTGCTGCACGCCTCTGTGGGTGATGCGCACCGATCGCCACCAGCGGTTGAAGTCTTCCCGGGGGTGGCCCGTCAGTTGAAAGGACAGGCCCGGGATCAGGCGCGGATCGTCGCCTTCGACCCTGGCGACCTGGGCATCTTGCCGGTGGCCGCGCAGGCGGTTTTCGGTGAAGGGTTTGCCGGCTGCGCTGGCCTTGTAGCGGCCTGGATAGTCGTAGCGTTCATAGTGCGCGGCTTGGTGCTCCAGGTCCTCGCCCAGCAGGCGCTGTTGCTGGTTGAACGCGGGACGCTTGAAGGTGTAGTCACGCTGGGTCTGTTCGGCGGTGCGGACGTTTTCCGTGTAGCTGAACGCATACAGCACCGGCTGCGTGGCATCGCCGGCCGGCTGTGGGCTGTAGAGCACCGGGGCACCCTGGATGCGTTCCTGGACGTAGAGCTTGTCGCTCTGGATCAGCGTGTGAGAGGTCGCGTCGGACTTGAAGTAATAGAACAGGCCTTCTTCAGTGGAAAGCCGATCGAACAGGTAGAGGTCGGTATCCCCCGCCTGGGTACAGTATTCCCGCGGCAGGTGCTCGGTATGGGTGTTCTGCTGATAGTCCAGGATGCCGTGCTCGGCCAATACCGACTTGAGGATTTCGGGCACGCTTTTCTGCTGGAAGATGCGCCAGTCGGAGCTCAGGCCAAGCCGGGCCAGCTGCGGCTCGACCACCACGCGGTAACGGGTGCGACGAAAGCCGGTCTTGCCCTGGGTGAAGCTTGCGACCAGGCCGTGGACATGGCGCACCGCCGTGGAGCCTTGCCAGATCGTCAGCAACGCCGGCTGATCGAGGACCTGGGCGAAATCGATGGAGGGGTTGTTGCTGGCCAGTTCGAGGGTCAGCCGATAAGGCTCGGAAATGGCCTCTTGCAGCGTGAACTCGACGACCTCGAACTCCATCCGGCCGGACAGCACGGAGAAGGTAAATCTCAAATCCCTTTGCCGCATATGACGCATCCTTGGTCAACGTATTGAAATTTCAAGTACGGAGTTGGCGTCCAATGCCAGGCGTCAACCGCACCTTGTAATACCCAGGCCGATTCCCGGGCTTGCTCTGGAGATGGCTGAGTGATCCTCCCCTGTTCGACTGTCCGGAGACCGCGTCCGAGCAAAAAGAGGTTGAAAAAAGCACAGACCGGCAAGCTCCAGCAATAGTGGCACAACAGCATCCCTGCAATTCTTGACACGCCTCAAGCAAGCGATGAGCGTCCAGGACGAGCCCAAATACGAGGTTCGCCACCATAACCAAACGGACCAAGGAACGGGTGTAGGAATTTTCCAAGATTGCAGTGAGACAACCTCACCCAAGTCGTCTCGAGCGAAGGCTCACTGTGCTCAGGCACATAAAACAACGCCTCCACAGTGGGAGGCGTTGTCAGCCGGCAGAAACACTAAATGGCCCCTGGAACTGCAACCTGAACGATCAGGCCGAGCGCTTCCGGCAAGGCCCTCCCCTCACCGCAGATCGAACCGATCCAGGTTCATCACCTTGACCCAGGCCGCGACGAAGTCCTGCACGAATTGCTCCTGCGCATCGGTGCTGGCATAGACCTCGGCCAGGGCCCGCAGCTGGGCGTTGGAGCCGAAGACCAGGTCGACCCGGGTGCCGCTCCATTTGACCTGGCCGGTCCTGCGGTCGCGGGCTTCGAACTCTTGCTGGGCGTCGGAGACGGGTTTCCATTCCACGCCCATGTCCAGCAGGTTGACGAAGAAGTCGTTGCTCAGCACTCCCGGGCGCAGGGTGAAGACGCCGTGGGGGGTGTGGCCGACGTTGATGTCGAGCACCCGCAGGCCGCCGATCAGCACGGTCATTTCCGGGGCGGTGAGGGTCAGCAGTTGCGCCTTGTCCACCAACAGTGCCTCGGCGGGTACGCGGTAGTGGCCCTTGAGGTAGTTGCGGAAGCCGTCGGCGATGGGTTCGAGGAAGCCGAAGGATTCGACGTCCGTCTGTTCCTGACTGGCGTCCGTGCGCCCTGGGGAGAACGGCACGCTGATCGTGAGCCCGGCGTTTTTCGCCGCCAGTTCGATGCCGGCGCTGCCGCCAAGCACGATCAGGTCGGCCAGGGAGATTTTCTTGCCGCCGGACTGCGCGCCGTTGAAATCGCGCTGGATGTCTTCCAGGGTTTGCAGCACCGTCGCCAGTTGCGCCGGCTGGTTGGCCAGCCAGTCCTTTTGCGGGGCCAGGCGCAGGCGCCCGCCGTTGGCGCCGCCGCGTTTGTCGGAGCCGCGGAAGCAAGAAGCCGCCGCCCAGGCGGTGGACACCAGTTGCGACACCGACAGGCCCGAGCCCAACAGCTTGGTCTTGAGGGCAGCGATATCGCCGTGGTTGACCAGCGAGTGATCGACCGCGGGGACCGGGTCTTGCCACAACAGCTCTTCACCGGGCATTTCCGGGCCCAGATAGCGCGAGAGCGGGCCCATGTCGCGGTGGATCAGCTTGTACCAGGCGCGGGCGAAGGCGTCGGCCAGTTGTTCGGGGTGGGCCAGGAAGCGCCGTGAGATCGGCTCGTAGGCCGGGTCGAAGCGCAGCGACAGGTCGGTGGTCAGCATGGTTGGGCTGTGCCGTTTGGACGGGTCGTGTGCATCGGGAATAGTGCCGGCGCCGGCGCCGTTTTTCGGTACCCACTGGTGCGCCCCGGCCGGGCTCTTGGTCAGCTCCCACTCGAAGCCGAACAGGTTCTCCAGGTAGTTGTTGCTCCAGCGGGTGGGCGTGGTGGTCCAGGTCACTTCCAGGCCGCTGGTGATGGCGTCGCCACCCTTGCCGCTGCCGAAGCTGCTCTTCCAGCCCAGGCCCTGCAGCTCCAGGCCAGCGGCTTCGGGCTCGGGGCCGACATGGCTGGCGGGCCCGGCGCCGTGGGTCTTGCCGAAGGCGTGGCCGCCGGCGATCAGGGCCACGGTTTCTTCGTCGTTCATGGCCATGCGGGCAAAGGTTTCGCGGATATCCACCCCTGCCGCCACCGGGTCCGGGTTGCCTTCGGGACCTTCCGGGTTGACGTAGATCAGGCCCATCTGCACCGCGGCCAGCGGGTTTTCCAGGCTGCGTTCCGGCGCGCCTTTCACATAGCGTGTATCGCCCCCCAGCCAGGTGCTTTCGGCCCCCCAGTAGACGTCTTCATCCGGCTCCCAGGCATCCGGGCGCCCGCCGGAAAAACCGAAGGTCTTGAAGCCCATGGACTCCAGGGCGACGTTACCGGCCAGGACGATCAGGTCGGCCCAGGAAATGCTCTGGCCGTACTTCTGCTTGATTGGCCACAACAGCCGGCGCGCCTTGTCCAGGCTGACGTTGTCCGGCCAGCTGTTGAGCGGTGCGAAGCGTTGCTGGCCGGAACCGGCGCCGCCGCGCCCGTCGCCGGTGCGGTAGGTGCCGGCGCTGTGCCAGGCCATGCGGATAAACAGCGGCCCATAGTGGCCGAAGTCGGCGGGCCACCAGTCCTGGGAGTCGGTCATCAGCGCCCGCAGGTCTTGTTTCAGGGCTTGAAAATCCAGGCGCTTGAAGGCTTCGGCGTAGTTGAAGCCCGCGCCCAGGGGATCGGACAGGGACGAGTGCTGGTGCAGTATCTTCAGGTTCAGTTGGTTCGGCCACCAGTCGCGGTTGGTGATGCCACCGCCAGCGGCGTGGTTGAACGGGCATTTCGATTCGTTTGCCATGAGGAGCTACCTTCGGTCGTGTTCATCCAGCTATCCGGCCCGGGCGAGCGCGGGATAGCGACAGGCGAAATCAATGACATAGGTTGCGGGGCTCACAGTTCGTTCAACCGATAGTGGTCGCCACAGGGTCATGCTGGAGCGTGGCAAGCGAGTTGCCAGGACCCTGGCCCACGGTAAGCCCGGTATGCGTCTGACTCGTTGTTCGTCTCTCTCGATCAGGTCTCAACCGGCCGGTTCACGCCGGCGCAGAATTAAGGCTAGCCCCTCTGTGGCGGATCGCTAATAGCCGGACTATTGGTTGTTGATAGGAACAGACTTTTACCCGCCCCCGGCCCTGAAGCGGATGATCTGAACAGCGCCCGACAGCCACGGGAGAACCCCATGAACCCGCGCCCGCGTTGCACGGCCATCCACGAAGCCGGCCACGCCCTGGCCTTCTGGTGGAACGGCCAGCCGATCGCCCGCGTCACCGTGCGGACCCGGGCCGAAGCCCGCGCCGGCCCGTTGCTCGACCTGCAGGGCAATCCACGGCCGGTGGAAGGCCTGATCGAGGCCGATTACCGGGTCCCCCGCCCCGCCTTCGAGGCACCGGGCATCGCCGAATACCTGCCGTCGCTGGTGGAGGCCATCGAGCGCGACCTACTGCATTGTTTTGCCGGGCCGGTGGCCGAAGCGATCTACCGCCACGGTCGCTCCGACGCGCTGATCAAGGGCAGCGGCCATGCCGACCTGCAGCGGGGCCATGAGTTGATCTGCCTGCTGCCGCCACGCCTGCTGCTGGAGGCCGAAGCCCGGGCCATGGCCCGCGCCAGCTGCCTGCTGCATCGTTACTGGCCGGCGGTGGAGGCCCTGGCGGATCTGCTGCAAGAGCGCGGCATGCTTGAGGGGGATGCCATCAACACGCTGCTGTGCAGGATCAGCGGCGAGACACCGCCACCGCTCGGCAACGATCTGGCGAGCCTCGACTCATGACCGCATGACGGGCTTGCACGATCCCCGAAGTCGGCCAGACTTGGGCACGCGTTCATCCGTCCCCTTTCATCCGCCTTGCCCCATCGAGATCGCCATGCCGCACTACCCAGGCGTCGACGCCGAAGGTTTTATCCAGTCCCTGCCCGAGCAACCCTTGCAACCGGCGTTCAGCCACCTGGTGGATGAGCTGCGCGCCATGCTGTCGCGGCGTTTTCCGGCGCTGCTCGACGGCCTGTACCTGTACGGCAGCGTGGCCCGCGGCGATGCGCGGCCGGGTACTTCCGACCTGGATGTGACCCTGGTGCTGGCCCGGGCGCCGAGCGCCGCAGAGCAGCAACGGCTGGAAGCTACGCGACGGGAACTGGAAGCGCGACACCCGGAGGTGTCGAAGATCGACTTCGACATCGGCGTGCTCAGCGAGGTGCTGGCGCCCGACAATCGCTACCGCTGGGGCTTCTGGCTCAAGCATCAGTGCCGCTGCCTCTGGGGCAACGACCTGGGGTTGCGTTTCGAGCCCTTCCGCCCGAGCCGGGCCCTGGCCCTGGCGCTCAATGGCGACTTCCCCCAGGTGCTGGAAAGTTACGCGCAGCAGCTGGAACAGGCCCGCGAACCGCACCTGCAACAACGCCTGCAACGGGTCGCGGCACGCAAGGCGCTGCGCTCGGCCAACCTGCTGCGCGGCGAGCAGGAACAGGGCTGGCCGACGACCCTGGAGGAGCATGCGCAACTGCTGTCGGCGGCCGAACCGGGGATGAGCGAGTACGCCGTGTTTTTCCTGCGCCAGGCCTATGCGCCTCACGGCTCGGCGAGCGAGTTCGTGCAGCGGCTGCGGGCCTACAGCGCCTTGCTGGCGGGGCAAAGCGCGGGCTGAGCGCTCCTTGCTCATAGCCTTGTCGAATCCGCCCCAGCCGATGATGGCATTTTGAATACCTTCAACTAGTGTCACTCAGGTGGAAAGCGGAGCGCGCTTAGCGGCTCCGGCTGCCTGCCTCGCCATCGTTCGCATCTGGTCACGGAGACCTTCGCTATGCGCATCGCCCTTCTGTTGAGCCTTGCCCTCCTGTCAGCCTGTTCCACCCCCCCGCACAGCGCGCTCGATCTGCAAACCACGCAAACCCTGGACCACCAACTGCTGGCAAAAGCCCGAACGGCCCCGCCCCAGGCCACGGCGCAAAAATGCGCCAGTACGTTTGATATCGAGAACGTCAAAGACGGCTATTTCAAGGTCCGGGAGCGCTGGAAACTCCTCGACTGCCTGTACGGCGACAACCCGCCCAGAAAACTCGTGGTGCTGCTCGACGGCACGGAAAACACCAAGGAGGACAACACCAATATCTGGCGCCTGTACAACCTGGCGTTGCAGCAGGCCAAGGATGGGGCGCGGGTCATTCCCTATTACGACAAGGGCGTGTCCACCAGTGCCACCACCCCCTTCGGCGCCGTGTTCGGCAGCGGCGTGAGCCTGAATATCCGCCAGGCCTACCGCTTTCTGATCGAGGCCTACCGGCCCGGCGACGAGATCTATCTGTTCGGTTTCAGCCGCGGTGCCTTCACCGCCCGTTCGTTGAACGGCTTCATCGAGATCGCCGGCCTGCCCAGCAACCTGAAGCCCGATACCTGGGACGACAGTCGTCTGTGGGGCTGGACCGGCCATATGCACGATGTGGTCAAGGACATGTACGACCTCTACAAGTCGCGCAACGATGGCGTACCGGGCTTCGACGACGCGCTGCGCAGTCGCCTGGAACAGTACCGCCACGCCAACGGCATCCGGATCTATGGCGACGCCCCCGGCAAGGCCGACGAAAAAGTCGTGGTCAAGGTCATCGGCGTGTTCGACACCGTGCCGGCGGTGGGTGCCAACCTGACGGAGGAGCCGGACGAACACCGCCTGGAGCTGTATGCCCAGCGCGGTTACCACGCCATGTCCCTGGACGAACAACGGGCCTCGTTCCGCCTGCTGCGCTTCGGCCTGCCGCAGTCGAAGTCCCAGGTCCTGGAAGAGGTGTGGTTCGCCGGCGCCCATGCCGACGTGGGCGGCGGTTACCTCAACGAGCCGGACACTGCCCAGTGCGGGAAGAGCCCTTATGCCACCCAGGGCGGCCAGGGGCTGGAAACCATTCCCCTGAACTGGATGCTGAAGAACCTCGAGCCCGACGGTATCTTCGCCAACGGCGCGAGCTTGCCGGGGGAATGCATCGGCGGCCCGCTGCACGATGAGTTCCACGATGCCAAATACCTGGTCAGCTCCGCCTACAAGGAAACCGGGTTGATTCGCCGCAAGCCGGTGGAGCACGACAAGGTCCATGCCAGCGTGTTCCAGCGGATGGACATCCCGCGCCTGGCGGCGCCTCACCCTCAGCGCGAACCCGGGGCCCGCTACGACCCGATCAACCTCGGCTACGCCAGGCGCGACCGCTGCCAGCAGAACGATCTGGCGCGCAACTACAACATCGTCGGCCGCTACGAACCCCACTGCCCGAACACCAACGGCATCCGCACCAAGGCCGCCAACAACGACGCGGTGAACATCGAGCGCCTCCAGTAAACACCTCAGTCCGGGCCGGCCCTCGATTGCCCCGCGCAATCAGGGCCGGTCCGCACGGCTCCTCTTGCCGGGGGCGGACGGGTTATAAAGACCGCCCCCCTCTTTAGCGAAACGGAGCTCGCCATGCCCTTGACCCTGCTGTTGCGCTGCCAGGGCCGGGCCGACATCGCCTGACCGTTGCAGGACATGCCCTATGGTTCGCGGGAATTCGCCGTGCGCGACTGCAACGGCTATTACCTGGCGTTCAGCCAACACATCTCTCCTACAGGTTGAGATTCACGTTTCGGGCCAGGGCGTTGAGCCCGCTGACCTGCGCCACCAGCAGCGCCATGACCATCAGCCCCGCCGCCAGGGCAAAGGTGAAATGCATGCCGCTGGCGACGGCCTCGGCGCTGGCCGTGCCCGGGTCGCCGGCGACCGCGGCGAATACCGCGCCCATCAGCGCAGCACCAGTGATCAGCCCAAGGTTGCGCGACAGGTTGAGCACGCCCGAGACCAGCCCGCGCTGCTGCGCCCCGACATCGCTCATCACCGCGGTATTGTTGGCCGCCTGGAACGTCGCATACCCCAAGGTGGTGACGACCAGCGCGGCCAGGTAACCGCCGAGGCCCAGGCCAGAGGGCAGCAACGCCAGCAGCAGGCAGCCCAGCGCCATGGCGCCGAGGCCGGCGAGGACCATCGGCCGCACGCCGAGACGATCGGCGAGGCGCCCGGCGGGCACCCCGGACAGCGCGGAAACACAGGGGCCGAGCGCCATCGCCAGGCCCACCTGCAGCGCGGGCAGCCCCAGCCCATGGACCAGGTAAAAAGGCCCGACCACGAACGTCGTCATGATGACCGTCGACACCAGCGCACTCATGACCAGGCTGCCGCTCAAGGCCGCATCGCGAAACAACTCCAGGCGCACCAGCGGCGCGGCCACCCGCCCTTCCACCCACACGAACAGGCCGCCCGCCAGCACCGCCGCCAATAGCAGGGCGCCGTTGAGCAGGCCGAAATGGCCGCGCCCCAGGGTCATGGCCAGCCCGTAGGCCAGCAGGGCGAGCGCCAGCAGCACAGTGCCCAGTGGATCGAAAGCGCCTCTCATCGAAGCCGGGGCCTGGCGCTCGGCAGGCAGGTAGCGATAACCCAGGGCCCAGGCCAGCCCGCCCACGGGCACGCAGACCAGAAACAGCGCCGGCCAGCCAAACCCGGCGAGCAACACCCCGCCCAGGGACGGGCCGAGGGCAGTGCCGACCGCCGACAGGGTGCCCAGCAACCCCATGGCACTGCCGGTGCGCGCCTTGCTCACGGTCTCGCTGACCAGGGCCAGGGCCAGCGCCATCATGATCGCCGCGCCAACGCCCTGCAGGGCCCGGGCGGCAATCAGCGCACCCAGCGTCGGCGCAGCGGCACACAGCGCCGAGGCCAGGGTGAACAACAGCAAACCGGCCAGCAGCAGACGCCGGCGCCCCAGCAGGTCGCCGAGCCGGCCGGCGCTGACGATCAGCGCGGTAATCGTCAACAGGTACGCCAGGACCACCCACTGCACTTGCTGGAAACTCGCCCCGAACGCCAGGACCAGGGTCGGCAAGCCCACATTGGCGATGCTGGTGCCCAGGGACGCGAGCAACATCGACAGCGCCAGGCTGGCCAGCGCTCCGCCGACCGATCCGCCTTTTGGTTCTGCTCCGGCACTGACTGGCTTCATGCTGCAACTCCTCTCTGACCCGCGCGAAACAGCGCTGTCGCCAATCTAAGGCGCAACCTAATATGGCGGAAGGCGCAGCATTTGCAGGTTATTCATGCATCAGACGCCATCTCACTCTTGCCCAGACGAGGCTGTCACCATGTCCGTACCCGATCTCAACCTGCTGATCACCCTCGACGTGCTGCTCGCCGAAGGCAGCGTGGCCCGCGCCGCCCAACGCCTGCGGTTGAGCCCGTCGGCCATGAGCCGGACCCTGGCGCGGCTGCGGGAAACCACCGGCGACCCGCTGCTGGTGCGCGCCGGACGCGGCCTGGTGCCGACGCCCCGCGCCCTGGAGTTGCGCGAGCGGGTCGGCCCGCTGGTGCGGGATGCCGAAACCCTGCTGCGCCCCGCCGAACGGCTCGACCTGCTGCGCCTGGCGCGTACCTTCACCCTGCGCGGCAGCGACGGTTTCGTGGAGAACTTCGGCCCGGCCCTGGTCGCCCGCCTGGGCGCCGAAGCCCCTGGGGTGCGCCTGCATTTCAAGCAGAAGACCCACCGGGACAGCACGCCCCTGCGCGACGGCACGGTGGACCTCGACACCGGCGTGGTGAACGCCGGCACCAGCCCGGAAATCCACACCCGCGCGCTGTTTCGCGATCGCTTTATCGGCGTGGTGCGCAGCGACCATCCGCTGGCCACAGGCCCGGTCAGCGCCGCCCGTTACGCCGCCGGCCGGCATGTGCTGGTCTCGCGCCAGGGCCTCGACCGTGGGCTGGTGGACGACGCGTTGCAGGCGGTCGGCCTGGAACGCGATATCGCCACCATCGTCGACGGCTTCAGCGCCGCCCTGGCCCTGGTCCGCGCGTCCGACCTGGTCACCGCCGTGCCGGAACGCTACACCCACAACCTGCGCAGCGGCCTGCACAGTTTCACGCTGCCGGTGGCGACGCCGGACATCACCGTGTCCATGCTCTGGCACCCACGGATGAACAGCGACCCGGCGCACCAGTGGCTGCGCGGCTGTGTGCGGGAGGTGTGTGGCGAGTGAGGCGCGCCTTCACGCCTCGGGCATCCCCCCGGGCAGCACCTCGGCCAGCGGCACCAACGCCGGCTGCTGGCGCAGTGCACGCAAGCTGGCGCGCAGCTCGGCCGGGCGCACCGGCTTGGCGAGGATCGCGATATCGCGGTCGTGCAGCGCGACCTGGATCTTCTCGATCTCATGCCCGGTGAGGATCAGCGCCGGCACCGCCCAGCCCCGCTGCTGGCGCAGGCGGTCGATACATTCGATGCCGGTGGCATGGTGGCCCAGGTCGTAGTCGGCGACTATGACGTCGCAATCGCTGACCAAGTCCCGGGCCGTCAGCTCGGCCTGGACCACGCAGCCCCAGCGCTCGAGCAAGGCCGAGGTGGCCAGCAGCACATTGCGGTCATCCTCCACCAGGCACACCTTCAGCCCCGTCAACAGGCCCGCCTGGCGCGCCTCGTCGCGCGGGGCCGGTTGCGGCTGCGGCGCGGCCCGCGACAACCCGTACAGGCTGACCGCGGTGCCATGGCCAAGGCGCGAGCGCAGCGCCACCTCCACCCCCATCAACCGCCCCAGGCGCTGGACGATGGACAGGCCCAGGCCCACCCCTTCGACGTCCTTGTCCCGGAGCTGACGTACCCGATAGAACTCCTCGAACAGCTTCGGCAGGTGTTCTTCGGCAATACCGCGGCCCCGGTCGTAGATGACGATGGCCAACCCGGCGCCACGGGGGCGCACGCCGATCAGCAGCGGCCGCTGCGCCGCGTATTTGAAGCAGTTGGACAGCACGTTCTGGACCATGGTGGCGAGCAGCGCCGGGTCCGCCCGTACCCAGTGCGCGCTGGGCCGCAGACGCAACTCCACCCCGGCCCAGCGCGCGGCCTCGGCGTTCTGCCGCACCTGCTCGGCGAGGAATTCGCCCAGGTGCACGGTCTGGAAACTGGGTTGCACCCGGCCGTTGTCCAGGGTGTAGAGGTCGAGAATCGAGCGGAACAGTTGCGAGACGTTGAGCAGCGAACGGTCGATGTTATCCACCAGGCGCCGCTCCTCGTCGCCCAGGCGCGCCTCGCGCAGGCAGGCGGTGAACAGGCCGATGGAGTGGATCGGCTGGCGCAGGTCATGGCTGGCCTGGGCGAGAAACCGCGACTTTTCCAGGTTGGCGGCAATTGCCTCTTCCGAAGCCTTGCGTGTGCGTTCGAGCAACAGGTGGGCGTAGACCGGGATCACCGTACTGGTGATCAGCAGCATCAGTACCATGAAGGGTTGCGCCTGCCACGCCGGCGTCAGCTGATAGACCATCCCCAGCGCCAGCAACGCCAGCACGGTGGCGATCGCCAGGTAGCGCGAACCGAAGCGCATGCCGTTGCCCAGGTTGACCCAGACCATCACCGCGTACAGCGGCAGCGCCGTCTCGCCGCCGACCACCAGGCCGAACGAGGTGCCGGTGTAGTCGTGGACCATGCCCAGGATGCGCCGCGCCGGATAATGCCCGGGCCAGCGCACGATGGCCTGGCGCAGGACCACCGACAGCAGCAGGAACAGGCTGATATAGATCACGATCGGCAGGTAGGTCGCGACCTGCCGCCCGGGCAGGAAGCCCAGCGCGCTGATATAGACCAGCGCGCAGCTGGCCACGATGATGCGCAGATTGGCCTGGTCGAGCTCGGTGTTTTTCTCGAACTTCATGGGGAACATCCTTGTGCGTCAGTCGTCATACCCAGCACGAACCACAGGCAGTTACCGAGCCCGCTGCTAAAGTAGCTGCCTCAAGGAACGCCCAAGGAGGGGGCACCCCATGGCATGCCGGATCATCATAGCCGACGACCACCCGCTGTTTCGCGAAGGGATGTTGCGCACCGTACAGCGCCTGTTGCCGCAGGCGCTGATCGAACAGGCCGGCGACCTGGACGCGGTGCGCACCCTGAGCCAGGCCGGCGACGAGCTGGACACCCTGATCCTCGACCTGCGTTTTCCGGGTTTGACCAGCGTCAGCCAGCTGGCCGAACTGCGCCGGCAACTGCCGCGCACTACCCTGATCGTGGTGTCGATGGTCGACGACCAGGCGCTGATCGCGGAGGTCATGGCCGCCGGCGCCGACGGTTTTATCGGCAAGAACATCGCCCCGGACGAAATCGCCCAGGCGGTCCTGGCCATTCGCGAAGGCGAAGTGCTGGTCAAGTTCGCGCCTTCCGGCCTGCTGCCCCTGGGGAGCGGCGCCACCCCCACCCTCACCGCACGCCAGCAAGAAGTGCTGCGCCTGATCGCCCAGGGCCAGACCAACAAGCAAATCGCCCGTGAACTGGGCATCTCGCCGTTCACCGTGCGCATCCACGTGACGGCGTTGTTGCGCGCCCTCGGTGTACCTTCCCGGGCCGCGGCGGCGGGGAAATATTCCGGCGAGCCCTAGGCCGCCTCGTCGCCTGCCGGCGCAGCGGCCTCAGGATCGACCGATAATCCAGGGGTTTCCCTGTTTGCAAGGGGTGCCCACCACCGGTACACGAGGAACCGACCATGCCGCTGACCCTGTATTTCCATCCGCTGTCGTCGTTCTGCCACAAGGTGCTGATCGCGCTGTACGAATACGGCATCGACGTCGAAAAGCGCATCATCGATCTTTCTGACGAGGCCGACCGGGCCGAGCTGCGAAGCCTGTGGCCGATCGGCAAGTTCCCGGTCATCCGCGATCACGACCGGCAGCGCGACGTGCCGGAATCCAGTGTCATCATCGAGTACCTGGACCACTTCCATGGCGGCCGGCAGCGGCTGATTCCCGGCGATTGGGACAGTGCCCTGGAGGTCCGGCTGTGGGATCGTTTTTTCGACCTCCATGTCCAGGGGCCGCTGCAACAGATAGTCGCCGACCGCCTGCACGGCACCCACGCCGACCTGGCACCACAACGCACCGCGCTGCTGACCGCCTACCACCTGCTCGAACAGCACATGGCCTCGAGAATCTGGGCGGCCGGCGCCGACTTCAGCCTGGCCGACTGCGCCGCCACCCCAGCCCTGTTCTACGCCAGTACGCTGGTGGCCTTTCCCGACGACCATCGTCACCTGGGCGCCTATTTCGAGCGGCTGGTCCAGCGGCCGTCCGTCCAGCGGGTGATCGCCGAAGCCAAGCCCTACTTCGCCTGGTATCCGTTTGCCGAGGCGATCCCGCAGCGGTTTCGCTAGCGGTCGGGCCAGAGCATGACAGATGCGCCCAGGCGGGCGGGTGCAGAAGTATTGTGCGCAAAGCCGGACGCGCCTCAGGCCTGATGGCTGAGTGGTACCTGGAAGAGCAAGAAAAGAAGAGTAAGGAAAATGGCAGGGGCGGCTGGATTCGAACCAACGCATGGCAGGATCAAAACCTGCTGCCTTACCGCTTGGCGACGCCCCTGTATCGACCGTTGCTTGCGTTTACCGCCAGCCCGGGGAGGGCTGCTGCAAGAACGGGCGGAAATTTATCAACTTTTCTGCCGTCTGGGAAGTGATAAATGCACAAATTTGTTGTGAAAACAGCTACTTACTTTTTTAACCCAGGACCGAGTGGCCAACCACCGCGCGCCAAGCGGGCTTTGCCCGGGGCCGCGCCGGCCGCCAACCCCCCGTTCTACAAGGGCGGCGCAACCTTTAGCGGCGCCCGTGCCACGACTTGGTGCAAAATACCCCGTTCAGGTTGTAGCCCAGCCCTGTCGCGTCATGCCGTGCAACGAGAACCGATATGAAAACCCATTTTGAGATCCGCGATGTGCCCCAATCCGCTATCCCGCGTGATGGCCACCTTCACCCCCTCCCCCATCAGCAGCCGGCGGTAGCAGCATGATCGAAGTCACCGAGGTTTCCATTGCCCAACTGCGGGCCGCGCTCGAAGCCGGCCAGACCACGGCGGTCGAACTGGTCCGGGCCTATCTCGCCCGGATCGACGCCTACGACGGCCCCGACACCCCCACCGCCCTCAATGCCGTCGTCGTGCGCAATCCCGAGGCGCTCGAAGAAGCCCGGGCTTCCGATGCCCGCCGGGCCCGAGGTGAGACCCTGGGGCCGCTGGACGGCATTCCCTACACCGCCAAGGACAGCTACCTGGTCAAGGGCCTCACCGCCGCCTCCGGCAGCCCGGCCTTCGCCAACCTGATCGCCTATCGCGACGCCTTCACCATCGAACGGCTGCGTGCTGCCGGCGCCATCTGCCTGGGCAAGACCAATATGCCGCCTATGGCCAACGGCGGCATGCAGCGCGGGGTCTATGGCCGCGCGGAAAGCCCCTACAACGCCGACTACCTCACCGCGCCCTTCGCCTCGGGCTCGTCCAACGGCGCGGGTACCGCCACCGCCGCCAGCTTCGCCGCCTTCGGCCTGGCGGAGGAAACCTGGTCCAGCGGCCGCGGCCCGGCCTCGAACAACGGCTTGTGCGCCTACACGCCGTCGCGCGGGGTGATCTCGGTGCGCGGCAACTGGCCGCTGACTCCGACCATGGACGTGGTGGTGCCCTACGCCCGCACCATGGCCGACCTGCTCGAAGTGCTGGACGTCGTAGTCGCGCAAGACCCGGACACCCGCGGCGACCTGTGGCGCCTGCAACCCTGGGTGCCGATCCCCAGCGTGGCCTCGGTGCGCCCGGCCTCCTACCCGGCACTGGCCGCCAATGCCGCGGCACTGGCCGGCAAGCGTTTCGGCGTACCGCGCATGTACATCAACGCCGACCCCGAGGCGGGCACCAGCGAAGCGCCGGGCATCGGCGGGCCGACCGGCCAGCGCATCGACACCCGGGCCTCGGTGATCGCGCTCTGGCAGCAGGCGCGCCAGGCCCTCGAAGCCGCGGGCGCCGAAGTGCTCGAGGTGGACTTCCCGCTGGTGTCCAATTGCGAGGGCGATCGCCCGGGGGCGCCAACGGTGTTCAACCGCGGCCTGGTGTCCAAGGAGTTCCTGCACCATGAGCTGTGGGACCTGACGGCCTGGGCCTTCGACGACTTCCTGCAGGCCAACGGCGATCCGAAGCTCCATCGCCTGGTCGACGTGAACGGACCGCTGATCTTCCCGCACGACCCGGGCACCCTGCCCAACCGCGAAGGCGACCTGGCCGCCGGCATGGACGAATACGTGAAGATGGCCGAGCGCGGCATCACCCCCTGGGACCGGATCGACACCGTGCCGGACGGGCTGCGTGGCCTGGAGCAAACCCGCAAGATCGACCTGGAAGACTGGATGGATCGCCTGGGCCTCGACGCGGTGCTGTTCCCGACCGTGGCCGACGTCGGCCCGGCCAATGCCGATGTCGACCCGGCCTCCGCGGACATTGCCTGGAGCAACGGCATCTGGGTCGCCAACGGCAACCTCGCCATCCGCCACCTGGGCGTGCCCACGGTCACCGTGCCAATGGGGGTCATGGCGGACATCGGCATGCCCATCGGCCTGACCTTCGCCGGCCGCGCCTACGACGACTCGTCCCTACTGCGCCTGGCCGCGGCCTACGAGTCCACCGGCAGCAAGCGCCTGATCCCGCCGCGCACCCCGGCCCTGGGCGGCCAGCAGGTGAGCGCTCAATAACGCCAACGGCGGCAAGTGCCGCCTCCCCGTCCTCAGCTGAAGACGATGGCTGCCAAATGGCCGCCATCGCCCTGCGCCATGGGCCGCGGCTAAACTAAGCAGGTCACAGGCAAAACGCTTCAAGCTTCTAGCAGCAGGGGAAACAAGATGACCGCAAACACCGCGCGCCCATACTCGTCATGGGCCCTGCTCACCCTGCTCGCCATGGGCCTGGCGCTGACGGCGGGCTGTTCCAGCAAAGCCTCCAAGGCTCGCTACCTGGCCGCGAACGCCGGCTCCAACTGCTACGCCAAAGCCTTGCCCTCGGTCGGCGAAGGCGGCCTGGCCTGGGGCTCCACCCTGAGCATCGCGCGCCAGAAATCCATGGACAACTGCATCCGCTACGCCGGCCGCTCCGGCGGCACGCCAAGCACCTGCCAGGTGGTATTGGCCAAGTGCAAGAACTGAGGCGGCCCCGCATCCCCGCGGCACGGCCTTGAGACAGGATCGCAATCGACCTGTCGCCCGAAGCGCATTCGCCAGCTGTCCTCCTGTCGATTTCCCGACCGCCCGTTCGACTATCCATCAGAAAATGAATCTGCGAGCCCCGCTCGCAGGCATCCCTGTACGAACCCTTGACCCGAACGAACCAGGAGAGACCCCATGCGCCCACTTATCGTTGCCGCGTTCATCAGTCTGGATGGCGTGATTCAGGCCCCCGGCGGGCCCGGGGAAGACACCAGCGGCGGTTTCCGCTTCGGTGGCTGGCTGGTGCCCTACGCCGACGAGGTGTTCGGCCAGGTCATGCAGGCGCTGTTCGCGCAGCCCTTCGAGCTGCTGCTGGGGCGTCGCACCTACGACATCTTCGCCGGGTATTGGCCGCACATTGAGGCCGACTCCGGCAATGGCGCCATTGCCGAAGTGTTCAACCGCGTGCCCAAGCATGTGGCCACCCATCATCCCGAGACGCTGGATTGGCATAACAGCCATGGGCTGCCGGGCAATCTGGCCGACGCCATACGCACCCTCAAGCAGCAGGACGGCGCCCCGCTGCTGACCCAGGGCAGCGGCGAGCTGGTGCGCCAGCTGCTGGCCGCCGGGTTGGTGGACGAACTGCGGCTGATGATCCACCCGGTGCTGCTCGGCCATGGCAAGCGCCTGTTCGACGGCGCGGCGCAGCCGTCGGCCTTCACCCTGACGGACTGCACCACCAGCACCAGCGGCGTGCTGCTCACCCGTTATGTGCGAGCCGGGCAGGTGCGCACGGGCAGCTTCGACGAGGCCTAGCCGCCAAGCCCTTTGCCTCGCCGTGGACGACACCTCGGCGAGATAACCCTGCGCGAAGCCCAAGCAGGTTCGCACTAGGGCCACCGGCAGATAACCGTGATCCGAGCCGATATCGTCCAGCCGCGCGTGGACAATGCCCGTTGATTCAACTGCAGCCCCTTCCCGCCACGAACGTCCGGCACCTGTGGCCGGCTCGGGCCGCGATTCTGTCGGTCAATGCCGGGCATTTCAAATTGATGCGGGGCCGGAGCCGCAAATTCGCACCCCCGTGGAGAGCGCCGGTCATTGCGCTCGTGCGCGACTTCGGAACAATATATACACCGTATATTTATAAGGAGCCCGCCCATGATCACCGCTCATGTCTTCATCGCCACCAGCCTGGACGGATTTATCGCGCGCCCGGATGGCGGCATCGACTGGCTGCCGCTGGAACCGGTCGAGGATTTCGGCTATGACGATTTCATCGCGGGCATCGACATACTCGTGATGGGGCGAGGAACCTACGAGAAAGTCGTGACCTTCGAATCCTGGCTCTACGACATCCCCGTGCTTGTCCTGTCCCGGCAACTGGCCGGAACCCCGGTGCCCGAGGCACTGCAAGGCAAGGTCCGGTTCGCGGCACTCACGCCCAAGCAAGCGATGGAAGAGCTGGGCCAGCAGAACGTCCGCCGGGTCTATGTCGATGGCGGGCAAGTGATCCAGTCGTTCCTGCGTGAAGGGTTGATCGAGGACCTGGTCATCACCTCGATCCCGGTCCTGCTCGGCGCAGGCAAACCCTTGTTCGGAACCGTGCCAGCGGACATCCGGCTCAAGCTGGTTGCCAGCCGCGGCTTTGCGGTTTCCGGCGTCGTTCAATCCACCTACCGGGTGCTCCCATGAGCAAGCCCCGCGGGCGGCCGAACCAGGGCCAGGGGATTTGCCAGGCCGATATTCTCGATACAGCGCTCGACCTGCTGGAAGCCGGCGGGAATACCGGACTGACGATGCGCAGCCTGGCATCGCGCCTGGGGGTCACGCCCATGAGCCTCTACAACCATGTGGAGGATCGCGTCGATCTGCTGCGCAAGATCTCGGACCGGGTGTACAGCGACGTCGCGCACGACAACGACCCGGCGGACGACTCACCGGAGCCATTACGCCTGCTGCTGACCCGCTATTTCAGTGCGGTCGCCAGGTACCCGCAACTGACCCTGGCCATCTTCACCGAGCCGCAAGCCTTCGCCGGGGTAACGCGCAAGATTTCCGATCGGCTGACCGAGCTGTTGGAGCCGCTCACCCCCGAGCCGTCCCTGTGGCGGGACATCCTGGTCGACCATGCCCATGGCTGCGGCATTGCGCTGGCGCTGTCCTCGGCCGCTTGCGGGCAGGTGGACAAGGCGTCGCTCCAAGCGCAGTACTCACTGGCACTGGACCGGTTATTGGCCCGGATCCGGAGCGATAAGGTACCGCTGCAGTCCAACGGCTGACGCCGCCGTGGACGACACCTCGGCGAGATAGCCCAGGTAGCCCTGCGTGAAGTCCAGGTAGGCCCGCACGATGGCGGACGGGTGGCGGTGCGACGGGTACAGCAGGTGGATCTGCTGTTCCGGCAGCGGGTGTTCGGGCAGCAGCGCCAGCAGCTTGCCTTCGCGGATCGCGCCGGCCGCCAGGAACGGCGGCAGCTCCGTGACCACATCGCCGGCCAGGGCCCGGCTGCGCAGGTGCAGGTAGTCGTTGGTGGCCAGCAGCGCTTCGGGCTGGAACAGCTCCTCGCCCAGCCGCCATGTCGCATGAACGCCCTGGCACCAGATCGCGCAGGGATAAGCGTGGAGCGCCGCGACGCTGCCCGGTGCGCCCAGCCGCTCTATCAGGGCCGGGCTGGCCACCAGGATGTGGCGGTAGCTCAGCATGCGGCGTGCGACCATGCTCTCGTGGGTGATGGCGCCGACCCGCAGCGCCACATCCACCCCGTCCTCGATCAGGTCGATGCGCCGCTCGGTGGTGTAGACGCAGACCTGGATCTGCGGGTAGCTGCGCTGGAACGCCGCCAGGACTTCCCACCAGGGCTCGAACGACGGCGGCAAGGACAGCCGCAAGCGCCCTTTGAGCTGCGCCTGATCGCTGATCACCGCCTGCTCGCCCTCGATCAGCGCCTCGATGCCACGGCTGGCGTGTTCGTACAGGCGCGCCCCGGAATCGGTGAGCCGGGTGCCGCGCACCGATCGCTCCAGCAGTTGCACCTTCAACTGCTGCTCCAGCTCGCGGATGCGCCGGCTCAGGGTCGGCAGCGGGATGTCCAGGCGCTCGGCCGCGGCCGACAGGCTGCCGGCCTGAGCCACGCTGACAAACATGCGCACCGCATTGAAGTCCATGGATCACCCCTCTCAATTTTGAGAGCCAGCTTATCTTTCCCGTGGATTATCTTCCATATTCGATTGGTGGATAGTGGCCTCACTGCCTGGCAAACGCTCCTCAACCCACCCGCCACGCACCTGAGGAAATGACCATGAAAGCCTATGTGATCGAACACCCCGGTGATGCCCAAGCCCTGCAACTGCGGGATGTCCCGTCCCCCGAACCCAAGCCGGACGAAGTGCAGATCCGTGTCCGGGCGTTCGGCCTGAACCGCGCGGAAACCTACCTGCGTGCCGGCAAGATGGGTGAAATCACCGCGCCACGGGTTCCCGGCATCGAGGCCGTGGGCGAAGTCATCCATGACCCGGCCGGCATCTTCCACATCGGCCAGCGCGTGGCCACCGCCATGGGCGGCATGCAGTTCGGCCGCAACGGCAGCTATGCCGAACAGGTCACCGTGCTGCGTGACAACGTGATCGCCCTGGACGGCACCTCGCTCTCCTGGGAAGAACTGGCCGCGCTGCCGGAGGCCTACCTGACGACCTGGGGCGCGCTGGACAAGAGCCTGGCCATCCAACCGGGCCAGACCCTGCTGGTTCGCGGCGGCACTTCTTCGGTGGGCCTGGCCGCCATCGCCTATGCCAAGGCCCGTGGCTTGAGCGTGATCGCGACCACCCGCAGCGCCGCCAACAGCCAGCGCCTGCTGGAGGTGGGCGCGGATCAGGTGGTGATCGACAGCGGCGAGATCGCCCAGCGCATTCGCGAAATCGTCCCCGCGGGCGTCGATGCGGCCCTGGAAGTGGTCGGCGCGCCCACCCTGCGCGACACCCTCAAGACCGTGCGCCCCTTCGGCGCAGTCAGTGTTATCGGCCTGCTCGGCGGCGCGCCGGTGCTGGAGCAGCTGCACCTGATGCAGGACCTGCCCGGCGCCGTACGCCTGAACTTCTTCCCCAGCGGTTTGCTGGGAACGGCGGCCATGCCCTTGAAGGACTCACCGCTGCCGTGGATCGCCGAGCAGGTCGCCGCCCGGCGCATGCCCTCGATCCGCGCCCGCACCTTCGCCTTCGACGAAGTCCGCCAGGCCCACCGCCTGATGGAAAGCGATCGCGCCCTGGGCAAGCTGGTCGTCCTGCTCTGACCCCCACCAGCCTTCAGGAGTATCGCCATGCGCAACACAGTGATCGCCCTGGTCCTCGGCGCCCTGGTCCTGCCCTTGACGGCCCAGGCCGCCACCCCGGCCTCCAGGGAGGCGGTGCAGGCCGAGGTCACCCAGCAACTCAAGCGCTATGAGGCCGCGCTCAACGCATCCGATGTCGACCAGGTCATGACCCTGTACGCCAAGGATGCAGTGTTCATGCCCCAGCACAGCCAGCCAGTGGTCGGCCGTGACGCGGTGCGCGCGGCCTATTGCCGGATCTTCGGCCAGATCAAACTCGACATCGGTTTCACCGTCGACGAGATCCAGCCGCTGGCGCCTGACTGGGCCTTTGCCCGCACCCGCTCCCAGGGCACGGTCAAGGTCCTGGCCGGCAACCAACAGGCTCGCCCCGAAGGCAACCAGGAGGTGTTCCTGCTGCACCGGGAAAGCGATGGTCAATGGCGCTTTGCACGCTACATCTTCTCCACCACCCAGCCTCCCGCTGCGCCGTGAGCGTCCCGCGTGAAAAACGACACCCTGGCCGAAAGGTCCAGGGTGTTTTTTTGCGGGCGCGGTCAGCGCCCCTCGGCATCGGAGTTCAGATAAAGATCGTGCCCCGCAGGTACAGCGCGCCCTGGCCGCTGATCAGTACCCGGCCGTTGTCCAGCACCTCGCACCACAACTGGCCCTTGCGCGCCCCGCCCTGCTCGGCGCTCAGCCGGGTTTTGCCCAGGCGCGCGGCCCAGTACGGCGCCAGGGAGGTGTGGGCCGAGCCGGTGACCGGGTCTTCGTTGACCCCGACGTTGGGGCCGAACCAGCGGGAAACGAAATCGAACTGCCGGCCCGGCGCGGTAACGGCGATGCCGCGCACATCGAAGCGGGCCAACGCCGCGAAGTCGGGCTTGAGGCGGGCGATCGTCGCTTCGTCCTCGACCACCAGCAGGTAGTCGTCGGTGCGGTACAGGGCTTCGGCGCGTGGCAGGCCGAGGGCTTGCAACAGGCCGGGCGGAATGTCCACGGCCACGGGCTGTTTGGCCGGGAAGTCCATGGACAGGCGCTGGCCGTCGCGGCGCACCCGCAATTCGCCGCTGCGGGTGCGAAAGCGCAGCAGTTCGCTGGGCTCGTTCAGTTGCTCGAACAGCACCCAGGCCGCCGCCAGGGTGGCGTGGCCGCACAGGTCCACTTCCACGGTCGGGGTGAACCAGCGCAATTCGAACAGCTCACCGTTGCGCACGAAGTAGGCGGTTTCCGACAGGTTGTTCTCTTCAGCGATACGCTGCAGCGTGGCGTCGGGCAACCAGGCGTCCAGGGGGCAAACCGCCGCCGGGTTGCCGCCGAAAGGCGTGGCGGAAAACGCGTCCACCTGAAAGATTTCGAGCTGCATCGGGTTCACTCCTGGTTGGATTGTTGTGGGGGGGTGGGGTCGGTGGCCCGGATCTGGTCCAGGTAGTTGTAGATGGTGTAGCGGGTGACGCCCAGGGCCGCGGCGGCCTTCTCGATGCCGCCCTTGACGATGAACAGCCCGCGGTCCTGCATCCGCCGCACGGCCTCGAGCTTCTGGGGCTTCTTCATCAGCGCGGTACCGCCGGGGCAGGCACCCTGAATGATCTCGGCCATCAACTGCTCCATGTCCTGGGGCTCGTCGCCGCGCGGCTCGGGGGCGGCGCCCAGCCCCAGCAGTTCCCCCAGGCAGGCGTGGGCGGCGGCGATGCCGCTGAGGTCGGCGTTGGTGCACAGGGTGGCGAAGGGCTCGCCGCGGCTGTCGCGGTACACCACCGTCGAGCTGCGCAGCGGACGACCGTCGGGCGCGCGGGTCGGGTAGTTCTCCACCACCAGCGGCTCGCTGCCGGAACGGTCTTCCATGGCCCGGCGCACGGCGATGAACCCCAGGTCCTCCCGCGGCCCGCCCAGCACCGGGCTACCGACCCGGCGCCCGGTGACGTGGCCATTGACGATGGCGACGATGGAGGACTCGGGGCGGCTCAGGTCATGCAGGACGATTTCGGTATGCCGACCGACCACGCTGCCGAGCATGTTCAGGGTGCTGTGCAGCACCTTGAACACCAGTTGGCGTTCGGTGGCGCATTCGGTTGGCAAGCGGAGGTCGGGCGGGCTCATAGGGGTTCACGCAAAAGGAATCCGGGGAAAATATCAACATAACGTTTAATATTCAACTGTATGTTGATATTCGGCGATTCCTGCTACCAGCAGCGCCCTCAAGCATGCTCCACAGTCGCCAGCAACCACTCCTTGAACGCCAGCATCGCCGGGCTCTGCGCCCGGGATTGCAGGCGGGTCAGCCAGTAGCGGCCGGTGGTGATGCTCACCGCGAACGGCTGCACGATGCTACCGGCCTGCAACTGCCGCTCGAACATCAGCGGCGGCGCCAGGGCCACGCCCAGGCCTTGCTGCGCGGCTTCCATCATGCCCAGGGACGAGTCGAAGACGATGCTGCGCGTCGGCAGGCTGCTGGCCGGCAGGCCGGCGGCGCTGAACCACTCCGGCCACTCATCGGTGCGATAGGAGCGCAGCAGGGTCTGGCCCAGCAGGTCGGCGGGGCCGTTCAGCTGCCGCGCCAGCTCCGGTACGCAGAGCACCGACAGCGGCGCTTCCAGCAACGGCACGGCGTCGGTGCCGTGCCAGGCCCCGCTGCCGAAACGGATGGCATAGTCCAGGCCTTCGGCGGCGACATCGACCCGGTTGTTATGGGTCGACAGGCGCAGGTCGATAAACGGATGACGGGCCTGGAAGTCCTCCAGGCGCGGCAGCAGCCAGCCGACGGCGAAGGTGCCGACGGCGCCCACGCTGAGCATTTCCCGGTAGTGCCCGCCCTCGAAGCGGCCAAGGGTTTCGGCGATACGGTCGAAGCATTCGCACAGCACCGGCAGCAGGGTCTCGCCCTCGCTGGTGAGCATCAACCCCCGGGGCAAGCGCTTGAACAGGGTGACGTTGAGCTGGGCCTCGAGGCTCTTCACCTGATGGCTGACCGCGGCCTGGGTCACGCACAGCTCGATGGCGGCGCGGGTAAAACTCAGGTGCCGCGCCGAGGCTTCGAAGGCCCGCAGGGCATTCAGCGGCAAATGGGGTCGGATCATGACACTCCCTAGTTTTTCTAATGGCTCCTGCGAAATATCGTCGTTTGTCGATCCTTCGCCGGCCGCCTACATTGAGCCCCTCGCCGCGCCGTGCTGCAGTACCGCAAGCACGGGCGCCGGCAACAGCCGCCTGGAACGCAGTGGCTATCCTCTCCACGAAATCATGGAATGTCGCCTCATCATGCACAACAAAAACTTGACCCTTCCCGGGTTTATCACCGCCTCCCTGCTGATCTTCACGGCCACCAACAGCCTCGCCGCCAGCCAGCCGGACAGCACCTTGAAGCCGCTGGTCGACGCCGCGATCCGCCCGCTGATGCAGCAACAGGACATCGCCGGCATGGCGGTGGCCATCACCCTCAAGGGCCAGCCCCATTACTTCAACTACGGCCTGGCTTCCAAGGAGGAGCAGAAAGCCGTCGACCAGGACACGCTGTTCGAGATCGGTTCGGTGAGCAAGACCTTCACCGCGACCCTGGCGGCCTACGCCCAGGCCAGCGGCAAGCTGTCCCTGGACGCCCCGGCCAGCCGCTACCTGCCGGCACTGCAGGGCAGCGCCTTCGATCACATCAGTGTGCTGCAGTTGGCCACCTACAGCGCCGGCGGCCTGCCGCTGCAGTTCCCGGAGCAATGGGACAGCCAGGACAAGATGCTCGGCTATTACCAGCAGTGGAAACCGGCCTATGCCCCCGGCGCCCAGCGCCTGTACTCGAACCCGAGTATCGGCCTGTCCGGCTACCTGGCCGCGCAAAGCCTGGGGCAGCCGTTTAACCAGTTGATGGAGCAGCGCCTGTTCCCGCAGTTCGGCCTCAAGCACACCTATCTCCAGGTCCCGGCCGCGCAAATGGGCAATTACGCCCAGGGCTACGGCAAGGACGGCAAGCCGGTGCGGCTCGGCCCCGGCGCCCTGGACGCCGAAGCCTACGGGGTGAAGACCAGCGCGGCCGACCTGCTGCGTTTCGTCGAAGCCAACCTCAAGCCCGAGTCGCTGCCGCAGCCTTGGCAGCAGGCAATCGCCCTCACCCACACCGGCTATTACCAGGTCGAGGGCATGACCCAGGGCCTGGGCTGGGAGCTGTACCCCTACCCGATCGGCCTGGACGCGCTGCTGGACGGCAACTCGTCGCAGATGGCCTTCGAGCCGCACCCGACCCGCTGGCTGACCCCGCCCCAGGCGCCGCAGGCCAATACCCTGCTGAACAAGACCGGCTCCACCAGCGGCTTCGGCAGCTATGTGCTGTACGTGCCCGGCAAGGACATCGGCCTGGTGCTGCTGGCGAACAAGAACTACCCCAACGCCGAACGGGTGAAGGTCGCCCATGCCTTGCTCGACGCCCTGGATGGGACAGTCGGTACCGACAAGCAACCCTGAGGAAACGGCTGGCCGGGCGCGAGGCTCGCCCGGCCACGATGATCGGCGCTGGATAAAACCGGCGGAACGCGCCATCCTCCGCGTCTTTTCCCGCGCCCCACCTGGGGCGCGTGCTTTTCCAAGGAAGCCGTCCATGCACAATCAGCCACTCAGCGCCGCCGAGTTCGAATTCATCGAAGACACCCTGCTCAAGTACGGCGACGACCACTCCGTGCTCAACCTGGCCGAGCTGGACGGTTTCTGCACCGCCCTGGTCTCCGGCCCGGCCCCGGTGGATATCACCGAATGGTTCCCGGCCATCTGGGGCGGGCAGAACCCGGACTGGCAGAGCCCGGACGAATGCAAACGCTTTATCGAGCTGAGCGTGCGCCACCTGAACGCCATCGCCAGCGCGCTGGCCAGCGACCCGGCGAGCTTCCAGCCGCGCTTCGAAGAGACCGAGCATCAGGACCAGCCGCTGACGCTGGCGGAGGAATGGTGCTTCGGTTACATCCGCGCCATGGCCGTGAGCAACTGGCCCGAACTGCCCGCCGCCCAGGGCGCCCAGTTGCAAACCATCATCACCTGCGCCGAACAGGACAACTTCGAACTGCCGGCCGACCTCGATCGTGCGCAACACCAACAAAACGTCGCCAATGTCGAACAGGCCGCGCGGGCGCTGCATGATTATTGGGTAGCACAACGTTGATACAGGGGTTGGGGGGCAGGCCGAGGCCTGCTCTCTCGGTTCTCGACCGCATAAACGCCGAGATAAGAAGACGGCAACTAAGAGCTCACTTACATTAAGGGCCAGCGCCTGATCACCATCACGGCCACAGACTCCATAACAAGTACCACCAAAAGACCACCCATAATGTAGTGCGAAACAATCAATCTTCTTTTAAGCGGTTGAGGAAAGTTGTTTATCTCATCGGCATCCAACAGCCCTCTTCTGATGAAAAATCCCGGAAAAGCCAGGTAGCCCGCCACTACCCCCACCATCATGATCCGGCCCCACGTCCCCATATGCAGATAAAACCTGTTGCCGGTTATCATCTGGCAATTCTTAACATATCCGAGCATTTCACTTATACGGGTATACCCCCAATACAGATAAACACCGATCATGGCGAACATACCGATAAACGTTATTCCAATAAAAATACCCAACACGATATGAGCCGCCGTGATTACCATATCGTTCCTCCTTCAAACCCCACCGTCTGGCACACCGGGCACCAGACCGGATCGGCAATGCGGGCGACCCGTTGATTCACGACAAAGCTGGTGCTTGACCCAGCAATGACCTTGCCGCCGGTTGTGGTGGGGTCGCCTTCTCTGATGACAAAGGCCATGGCGTACGTTCCTGGTGAGGGATGGGCCCTCGAACCTAACGACACGCATCAGACGACTGAATCAGGCGATCCTGAAAAAAACGGCGCCTTCGAACCGCCCATAAATAACGATGCAGGACGCTTGTGCAAATCAGGATCAGGGCGCGACTAGCCCTACACAATTTGCAGAAAGCGCTGACTAGTTCGCGCCGGAGCCTGCGCCTTATAGTCCTGGCTCGCCCATCGAGGCGACCGGGTTTGGCGACCTGGCTATCCATCGACAAGCCGTCATGCTTGCAATCGTTGCCGTCGAGACTTTATGTTCGCGGCGATCTTTCATGGCGGCTGTGCGCGGGAGATCTTCTGATCTGCCGATTTGTGGATGGTCGGTTCGCCAACCTGCGTACAGCTGCCACCTTTCGTTTGGCGACGACAGGCAGCTCCTCTCATCTGCAAAGGAGTCATCCCATGAACTCGCAATACATTCCCATCACCGGCATCGACTGCACCATCCCCTGCCTGCTGATCGACAAAAACACACCACTCGACGTCCTCCACGCCCACAGTAGCGCCCGCCTGCTGGCCGTCACCCAGGTGCTGGAAAGTCTTTCCCGTCTTGAACTGAAAGACGCCGACGGCACCGACCTGCAACACCTGGCCCGCGCCAGCGCCATCCTCCTGCGCGACAGCTGCGACCTGCTCGACGTCATGGGCTGGCGCCTGCAGGCCTGATGCCTTCTGGAAGCACTGCGCAAAACCTGTAGCCGCTGCCGAGCCTGCGAGGCTGCGCTCGACTGCGAAGCAGTCGCAAAGCCTGACGGCGCAATCCATCTGGAAAATTGCGTCGCCTGCCTGGCGAGCGCTGCGCGCTCGTTCGCAGCCTCGCGGGCTCGGCAGCGGCTACAGGGGTCGGTATTGGATCGCGGGGAACGCTGCAAAGACGTAAAAGCCTCCCGAAGGAGGCTTTTTGGCGGACCCGCGAGCCGCGGTTCAGAACGCCAGTTTGTAGCCGATGGAAAACAGCATCACCGCCAGGAACGGCCGCAGCAGTTCGTCCGAGACGCGGCCGGTCATGTGGCTGCCGAGCCAGATCCCCGGCAGCGAGCCCATCAGTAGAAAGCCCAGCAGCTGCCAGTCCATGTTGCCCATGCTGGCATGGCCCAGGCCGGCGACCAGGGTCAGCGGCACGGCGTGGGCGATTTCAGTGCCCACCAGGCGCTTGGTGGCCAGGAACGGATAGAGGATGAACAGCGCCACGGTGCCCAGGGCCCCGGCGCCGATGGAGGTCAGGGCGACCATGGTGCCCAGGATCAGCCCGGTGACCACCGTCAGCGCGTTGAGGTTGGAGTCCTTGAGGTGGTAGTGGTCGCCGGCATGCTTCTGGGCGAAGGCCAGCAGCTTTTTCTTGAACAGGATTGCCAGCGCGGTGAGCAGCAGGACAAAACCCAGTGCCTGCTTGATTACGCTGTTCAGCGCTTGCGGATCGGTGTCCAGGCTCTTGAGAAACCACAGGGTCAGGAGCACTGCCGGAACGCTGCCCAGGGTCAGCCAGCCGGTGATCCTCCAGTCGATGTTGCGGTTTTTCTGATGGACCAGCACCCCGCCGGATTTGGTGATGGCGGCGTACAGCAGGTCGGTGCCGACAGCGGTCGCCGGATTGATGCCGAACCACAGCAGGATCGGGGTCATCAGCGAACCGCCGCCGACCCCCGTCATACCGACAATGAAACCCACCACCAGGCCCGCGATTACAAAACCGAAATTACCCACATCCATCAATAAGCCCTACGCATCAACCGCGGCCAGGTGAAAAAACTGGCGGCAGCATAGCGCTAATGCTTATGTCCATTTATATGAATAAAATCTAACGTTATAACTCCATGGCGCTTATCAATGTGCTCGGCGCATGCCGATCCTTGATTTCATGCACCCGGCACATGCCAGCACCGCGTCGAAGACGGCCCGGTCGCCGGTCATTTTTTTACTGCAATCCGCTTTACCGCCTCGATCCAGTCCGGGTTCAGGCGATTCTGCTCAGTGTCCATACCCAGGGCTTCCATGCGTTCCTTGTGCCGGTCGATCTCGTGCACCGCCTGGCTCAAAGCGCTGGAGTTGGCATCCAGCTGATGCATCTGGGTCAGGCCCAGGTGATAGAAGCGCAGCAGTTTCATCGCCGTCGGGTCCCCGGCCTCGACGCCGGCGGTGACGTGGTGCATGACGTTGGTCACGCTCATCAGGCTGCGCTTGAGCTGCCAGCCATAGACCGCCGCGGCCATCCACGGTTGCGACCAGAAGCGCAGCCGCATCAACGCGATGCTCAGCAGCAGGCCGGCCAGTACGCCCGCGACATTCAGGCGGAAGTTGTCGCCGCCCGGCGTGCCGAACAGCAGCACCGCGGCGCTGGACAGCAGCATGGCCAGCGACAGAAAGATCAGGGCGATGTACAGGGTGCTGCGGCGGGTCTGCTGACGAAAACTCTCAGGGCTCTGCGGCTGGATCTCGAACATGGTCACGACGCTTGGGTGGCGGACAGGTCGGCCATTATCACCTCTCCGACGCCCGGAGATGGCGAATAAATCCGCGCTGCGACAATCCACCTCGCCATTGCTGGCGCCACCCGCAGCGCTGCGGGTGGCCTGGTACTTCGCCCCTCTCAGATCGCGCGGATATCGATCTCGTAATCGCAGCGACTGCTTTCATCCAGGTACTTGAGCTGCTGGCTGATGGCGTACAGCTCGGTCAGCCCCAGCTCGTCGCGCAATCCGGTGAAAAAGTCGCCATTCACCGGCCATTGCAGGTACTGGTCGATGCCCAGGGCGTGGGTGATGCGGTGGTAGCGGTCGACGCCGGTCATGCGGATGCGAGCATGCCCGGCGTCGAATTGCAGGATCTCGAAACGGAATTCCGGGTTGGAGGTGAAGATCGCCGCGAGCACCAGCGTGGTGATGCCCCGGGCATTGCGCTCCAGCTCGGGTTTCCTAGCCATGTGGCGCTGCGCCAGGCTTTTGCCATGCTGGTAGAAGGTCCGGCTGGACAGCTCCTGCATGCGCTCCAGGCCAAACAGCTCGCCGGCCTGCTTGAGCATCTGGCCGTAAAAGGACGCGGTGATATTGGATTGCGTCTGGGTCAGCTCCAGCAGCGAGTCGGGGTAGAAGTCGTGGACCAGCGTCTGCCAGTCCATGTACGGGTGATAGACGTCCTGCGCCCTGAAAAATACCGATTGCCTGAAGATGTCAGGCAGCTCCCGATTGAGTGAACTCATGGCGTATCGCTCCTTGAAGATGAATATCCCTGTTGCCGCACTTCCGTTACTGGCGCTGGACCGGCCCCGCCCGGGGCCGGCCCGCGTTCGTCAAGCTGTCCCGCCCTTGGCCTGCTGTTCCAGGTGCAATTGCAGCTCGGGGTCGATCTGCAGGGCCGCGGCCAACTCGTCCAGGTAATTGCGTTCAGCGTCCTGTTGATCGTCCACCAGCATCACGCTGGCCAGGTACATTTCCGCCGCCATGCCCGGCTCGCCCGCGGCCGATTGGGCCACGTCGGCGGCGTCCAGCGGACGCGCGACTTCGTCGTCGAGCCATTGCTGCAATTGCGGGTCATCGGTGTGACGGCCGATCTCGGCGCTGATCAGTTGTTTTTCCTGTTCGTCGATACGGCCATCGGCCTTGGCCGCGGCGATCAGGGCACGCAGGATCGCATGGCTGTGTTCTTCGGCTTCCGGGCCGGCCAACTGGTCGACGGTACGCACCGCCTGTGGCGCGGCCGACTGCTGCTGTTGCCAGGCCTGATAAGCCTGGAACGCCATCATCCCCAGGGACGCCAGCGCCGCGTAGTTCGTGCCACCGCCGGAGCGGCCCTGAAGCCCCCCACCGGAAAGCGCGCCGCCCAGGCCACCGCCTCCCAGCAAGCCGCCGAGCAGACCGCCGAGGCCGCCGCCCAGACCACCCGCGCCACCGCCGCCACTGTTGCCGCCAAGCAGGCCACCGAGCAAGCCGCCCAGGCCGTCCTGCGGCGCTGAAGCCCCGCCACCCTGCTGCGTCATCGAGGCCTGGCCGGCGCGCAGCAACTGTTCAAGCAAATCACTGGTGTTCATGGCATTGCTCTCTTCGGGCAGTTATTCAGATTCCCAACAATAGTCTTCGCCACGGATTGCGCCAACTGCTGGCACCGGTGCCACGGTCGCTCTTTTTAGCGCCCGGCCCACCAGCTGACGACCGGCGCAAGAATTGAATTGCCAGGAAATATTACATACATCATATTACACAAATAATATTCAGCTCCAGGTGCCCCGCCATGACCAGCCTGTCCACCCTCGCCCCCTCCGCAGTCACTGCCACCCAGGTATCGGACAAACCGCCTGTGCTCAAGCGCCTGGCCTTCACCACCCTGGCGGTGGCAGCGCTGGTCGCCCTGGCGTTCTACGGCCTGCACTGGTGGACCAGCGGGCGCTTTATCGAAAAGACCGACGACGCCTATATAGGGGGCGATGTAACCGTGGTCGGGCCCAAGGTGGCCGGCTACATCGAGCAGGTGCTGGTCAGCGATAACCAGCGGGTCAAGGCCGGCGACCTGCTGATCCGCCTCGACTCGCGGGACTACCGCGCCAGCCTGGCCAAGGCCGAAGGCGCGGTGGCCGCCGCGCAGGCGCTGCTGGCCAACCTGGATGCCACCGAACAGTTGCAGCAGGCGGTGATCAGCCAGGCCCGCGCCGGGATCGACGCCACCGCCGCGGAAATGAACCGCTCTCGCGATGACAACGCCCGCTACAAGCGTCTCGTGGGCAGTTCGGCGGTATCGGTGGAAAGCGCGCAGCGGGCCGAGGCCGGCTTCAAGACCGCCCAGGCCCTCAACACCCGGGCCCAGGCCGAGCTGCTGGCGACCCAACGCCAGTTGCAGGTGATCGCCACCCAGAAGCTGCAAGCCAAGGCCGCCCTCCTCCAGGCCAGCGCCGAACGCGACCTGGCGCAGCTGAACCTGGGCTACACCGAGATCCGCGCGCCCATGGACGGGGTGATCGGCAACCGCCGGGCGCGCAATGGCGCCTACACCACGGCCGGCGCCCAGCTGCTGTCGCTGGTGCCCGCCAGCGGCCTGTGGGTGGACGCCAACTTCAAGGAAGACCAGCTGCAACACATGAGTCCGGGCCAGCGCGTGGTGATTCGCGCCGACGTGCTGCCCGGCCGGGAATTCCATGGCCACCTGGACAGCCTGGCGCCGGCCACCGGCGCCCAGTTCAGCGTGCTGCCGCCGGAAAACGCCACCGGCAACTTCACCAAGATCGTCCAGCGGGTGCCGGTGCGGGTCATCCTCGATCCCCAGGATGCCCTGCTCGGCCAACTGCGCCCCGGCCTCTCGGTAACGGCCGCGGTGGACACCCAGGCCCCAGCGGCAGCCGCCGCGCCCGCCGTGGCCAGCGCGCCATGAGCCGAGCCCTCGCCGCTGCAGCCCAGCCCTTCGATGCGGCCAGCATGACCACGGCGGCCAAGGTCTTTGCCTTCGCCACTCTGTGTATGGGCATGTTCATCGCCCTGCTGGATATCCAGATCGTCTCGGCGTCCCTGCGCGACATCGGCGGCGGGCTGTCGGCCGGCACCGACGAAACCGCCTGGGTGCAGACCAGCTACCTGATCGCCGAAATCATCGTTATCCCGCTGTCGGGCTGGCTGTCGCGAGTGTTCTCCACGCGCTGGCTGTTCTGCGTCTCGGCGGTGGGCTTCACCCTGGCCAGCCTGCTGTGCGGCGCGGCCTGGAACATCCAGAGCATGATTCTGTTTCGGGCGCTGCAGGGGTTTCTCGGCGGCTCGATGATCCCGCTGGTATTCACCACCGCGTTCTTTTTCTTCACCGGCAAACAGCGGGTGATCGCCGCGGCGACCATCGGCGCCGTCGCGTCCCTGGCACCGACCCTGGGGCCGGTGATCGGCGGCTGGATCACCGAAGTGTCGAGCTGGCACTGGCTGTTCTACATCAACCTGCTGCCGGGGATTTTCGTCGCCGTGGCGGTGCCGCTGCTGGTGAAGATCGACCACCCGGACCTGGGCCTGCTCAAAGGCGCCGACTACCTGAGCATGCTGTTGCTCGCGCTGTTTCTCGGCTGCCTGGAATACACCCTGGAAGAAGGCCCGCGCTGGAACTGGTTCAGCGACCAGACCATCCTCAGCACCGCCTGGATTTCCGGGCTGGCCGGCCTGGCCTTTATCGGCCGGACCCTGCACGTGGCCAACCCGATCGTCGACCTGCGCGCCCTCAAGGACCGCAACTTCGCCCTCGGCTGCTTCTTTTCCTTCGTCACCGGCATCGGCCTGTTCGCCACCATCTACCTGACGCCGCTGTTTCTCGGCCGGGTGCGCGGCTACAGCGCCCTGGAGATCGGCATGGCGGTGTTTTCCACCGGGGTGTTCCAGATTCTCGCGATCCCGCTCTATGCGTTTTTCGCCAACCGCATCGACCTGCGCTGGATCATGATGGCGGGCCTGGCGCTGTTCGCGGTGTCGATGTGGGATTTCAGCCCGATCACCCATGACTGGGGGGCCAACGAACTGCTGCTGCCCCAAGCCTTGCGCGGCATCGCCCAGCAACTGGCGGTGCCGCCGGCGGTGACCCTGACCCTGGGAGGGCTGGCGCCGGCTCGGCTCAAGCATGCCTCGGGGCTGTTCAACCTGATGCGCAACCTGGGCGGCGCCATCGGCATCGCCGCCTGCGCGACCATCCTCAACGACCGCACCAACCTGCACTTCACCCGCCTGGCCGAACACCTCAACAGCAGCAACGAGGCGCTCACCCAGTGGCTGGCCCGGGTGGGCGGCAACTTCGCGGCGCTGGGCCAGGGCGCTGACGAAAGCGTCACCGCCAGCCTGCGCCAGCTGTGGCAACTGACGTATCGCGAGGCGCAGACCCAGACCTACGGCGATGCGTTCCTGATGATCATGGTCTGCTTCATCGTCGCCACGGCGCTGGTACCCCTGATGCGCAAGGTCACCCCGCCGGCGGCGCCGTCAGCCGACGGTCATTGAGCCTGGGGGCATCAGGCCTGGGGCATTTTGCGGAAGCCCACCGCCAGGCGGTTCCAGCTGTTGATGGTGGCAATCGCCACGCTCAGGTCGACCTGCTCGCTGGGGCTGAACTGGCTGCTCAGCAGCTCGTAGTCGGCATCCGGCGCGTGGGTTTCGCTGACCCGGGTCAGGGCTTCGGTCCAGGCCAGGGCGGCCCGCTCGCGATCGGTGAAGAACGGCGTTTCGCGCCAGACCGAGACCGCGTACAGGCGGCGTTCGGTTTCCCCGCCCTTGCGCGCGTCGGCGGTGTGCATGTCGACGCAGAAGGCACACCCGTTGATCTGCGAGGCCCGCAGTTTCACCAGCTCGATCAGGGATTTTTCCAGGGGCAGTTTCGAGACCGCGGTTTCCAGGGCGATCATGGCCTTGAGGGCGTCCGGCGAGGCGGTGTAGAAGTCGATGCGTGGTTGCATGGTAATAGCTCCAGATCAAGTGAATGTGGAGCTACGTTAAGCCCGGGCAGGCTCCCTACCAATAACCAATTCCGGCTAAGACCAGGTGACCAATCGCCCCGCCTCTCCCCTGTAGGAGCGAAGCTTGCTCGCGATCCGCGCAGCGGCCATTCATTGCGGTGCCTGGGCTGACGCTATCGCGCGCAAGCTGCGCTCCTACAAGGTCGAGTGACAGTTATTCAGGTGTGGCGGCGCAGCCACTGCATGAAGCCTTTTTTCGGCGCCGGCCGCGGGGCTTCCTGGGTCAGGGCCTGGGCCAGATGCTCGCGGAAATCCAGCAGGTTCTTCATCGCCTCGTTGATGTCGCGCCGGGCATCCAGGCAAGGCTTGAGGTATTCGTTGTCGATGCAGTACAGGGTGCAGGAGGTCTTGGCCGAGAAGTCGGCCCGGGTCGCTTCTTCGGAGACCACCCCCGCCTCGCCCAGCACTTCCCCCGGCCCCATGCGCCCGCCTTCGAACTGCTTGCCATCGCGAACCAGGCTCACCGAGACCACGCCCGACTCGATGATGAACAGGTGGTCGCTGACCTGCCCCGCCGCCAGAATCGTCTCGCCGGCGCGGAAGGTCTGCAGGGTCATGTTCTGGCTGAAGGTATCCTTCTCTTCCTGGCGCAGGGTGGAGAAGAGGCTCGAGCTGTCGAGCAGCTTGCGCGCCCGCGACAGGTCGGCCGGCACGCTGCTTTCGCCGCTGGACAACAGGCTGACGCCGGACGCCTGCAGGTGCCGGAAGGCCAGGTCGAACAGCTGGTTGCGCACTTCGCGCTTCTTGCCCATGGACGCCACGAAACCGCTGATCTCGTATTCCGCCCCGGTGTTGCCCGAGCTTTTCAGGGTCACGCTGGGGGCCGGGGTCGTGAGCAGGAAACGGCAACCGAGCACGGCCCGCTCCAGCGCCTCGATCACCGTCTGCGGCCGGGCATGGGGGCTGACCTGGACGCTGATGGACAGCCCGTGCATGTCGGCGGGACGGCTGAAGTTGATGATCTTGGCCTTGGCCGCCATGGAGTTGGGAATCACTGCCGTGCTGCCCAGGGAGGTCTGCAACCTTGTGGCGCGCCAGTCGATATCGATGACCCGGCCTTCGGTGCCGTCGATGGAGATCCAGTCATCGAGCTGATAGGGCTTGGTGGTGTTCAGCACGATGCCGGAGAACACGTCGCTGAGGGTACTTTGCAGGGCCAGGCCGACGATGATCGCCACCGCGCCAGAGGTGGCCAGTACGCCCTTGACCGGCAGCTCCAGCACATAGGCCATGGCGGCGATGACGGCGATCAGGAAAATCACCGCGCCCATCAGGTCCTGCAGCAGCCGCCCGGTATGCCCCACCCGTTGCATCATCAGGGTGCCGAGCAGCACCGTCAGGGTCCGCGCGCCGAACAACCACCAGGCGATCTGCAGCCCCGTGGCCGCCAGGTGCATCGGCACGTCTTCCGGCCAGGGCGCCGCCTGCATCGGGTTCAGGCCCTGGTTGAACAGCAGCACGCTGTACAGGCTGAAGATCAGCACCCGCACCGCCAGCTTCCAGTAGCCGAGCCGCGCGCCGATCAGGCGCCACAGCAGCATGTCCAGCAGGATCAGGACCAGCGCGGCAAGCAGCGGGTGGTCGGCGAACATCATCGGCATCGGGCAACTCCAGCACAGTCAGAGGCGCGACAATCGCACAGAAGCAACGTTGCAGGTATAGCCGGAAAATAAAAAACAGGGGCCTCGTGGGAGGCCCCTGTGTGGACAGCAATGCCCCCTGTAGCCGCTGCCGAGCCCGCGAGGCTGCGATCGACCCCGCAGGGGGCGCAGGATCTTGAGATCGCTCAAGGACCTGCGGCCCTATTGCAGCCTGCGGCAGGTCATTTGCCCTGGGTCAGGGTGGTGTAGCTGGTGATCAGGTTGCGGTAGTCCGGGATGTGGTTGGAGAACAAGGTGCCGAGGCCCTCGATGTCGTTGCGCCAGTCGCGGTGCAGCTCGCAGGCCAGGCCGAACCAGGTCATCAGTTGGGCGCCGGCGGCGGACATGCGGTTCCAGGCCGAATCCCGGGTCAGCTCGTTGAAAGTGCCGGAGGCGTCGGTCACCACGAACACCTCGAAACCTTCATCCAGGGCCGACAGCGCCGGGAAGGCCACGCAGACCTCGGTCACCACGCCGGCGATGATCAGTTGCTGCTTGCCGGTGGCCTTGACCGCCTTGACGAAGTCCTCGTTGTCCCAGGCGTTGATCTGGCCTGGGCGGGCGATGTACGGCGCGTCCGGGAACAGCGCCTTGAGTTCGGGCACCAGCGGACCGTTGGGGCCGGTTTCGAAACTGGTGGTGAGGAGGGTCGGCAGCTGGAAGTACTTGGCCAGGTCGGCCAGGGCCAGCACGTTGTTCTTGAACCGGTCCGGCTCGATATCACGCACCAGGGACAGCAAGCCGGCCTGGTGGTCGACCAGCAGTACGGCGGCGTTGTTCTTGTCGAGACGCTTGTAGGCGGTAGTCATGGGGTCGTCCTCGCTTCTGATGGGCGCCGAATGCAATCGGCGCCGGGGTTGCTCGCTCAGCGCTGGGAATCCAGAACTTCGTGTTCGTTCGCCACTTGCTGGGCCTTGAGATAGCTCTCGATCAGCAGTTGGTAGTGCGGCATGGCCTGGGCGTAGACAGCGGCCCACTGCTCGGCGTCCGGGCGGTTCCACGAACCCTGCAGTTCAGAAAGCGTAGCCATGATGTCGATCGGCACCACCCCGGCCTGGGCCAGGCGGGCGACGGTCAGATCAGTGGCCAGGCGGGAGTGGTTGCCCGAGGCATCGACCACGGCGAACACCTTGTAGCCTTCGTGCACCGCAGCGATCGACGGGAACGCCAGGCACACACTGGTCAGGGTACCGGCGATCACCAGGGTCTTCTTGCCGGTGGCCTTGACCGCCGCGCGGAACTCGGGGTTGTCCCAGGCGTTGATTTCACCTTTGCGCGCCACGTACTGGGCGTGCGGCGCCTCCTGGTGGATTTCCGGGATCAGCGGTCCGTTGGGGCCCTGAGGCACCGACGCAGTGGTGATCACCGGCATCTTCAGCAAGGTGGCCGCTTTCGCCAGGGCGATGGCATTGGCCCGCAGTTGGGGCACGTCCATGTCCTTGACGATCTGGAACAGGCCACTCTGGTGGTCGATCAGCAGCATCGCCGCATCGTTGGGATCGATAATCGGTTTCAGGCCGTTGAAGTTGGCCGCATTGACGGTATTCATGAGCACTTCCTCTCTTTATTCAAGGCAACAGCCATCCCTGGCCCTAAAACCGGCCTACGTGTCCTGTGCAGGTCGGAAAGCGGGGGTCAGTCGGGCATCTGGCCGAAGCGACCGGACTGGAAGTCGACGAATGCCTGGTGGATCTGTTCTTCGCTGTTCATCACGAACGGGCCGTGGCCGACAATGGGCTCATCGATGGGTTCGCCGCTGAGCAGCAGGACCACCGCGTCGTTGTTGGCCTCCAGGCCGATCTGCGCGCCGTCGCGCTCGAACAGAGCCAGCTGTCCTTCGCGCATCAGCTCCTGGCCGTTGACCTGGACCGTGCCGCGCAGTACCACCAGCGCGGTGTTGCGCCCCGGGTGCAGGTCGAGGGTCAGGGGTTTGCCGGCATTGAGCCGCAGGTCCCAGACATCGATCGGGGTGAAGGTCCGGGCCGGGCCCTTCACACCGTCGAACTCGCCGGCGATCAGGCGCAGGGTGCCGGCCTTGCCGGGCAGCGCGATGGGCGGGATATCACCGTCGACGATGGTCTGGTAACCGGGCGCGGCCATCTTGTCCCGCGCCGGCAGGTTGACCCACAGCTGGACCATTTCCAGGGTGCCGCCGGACCGGGCGAACGCTTCGGAGTGGAACTCCTCGTGGAGGATCCCCGAGGCCGCGGTCATCCATTGCACGTCGCCGGGACCGATCTTGCCGCCGCTGCCGGTGGAGTCGCGGTGTTCCACCTCGCCCTTGTAGACGATGGTCACGGTTTCGAAGCCGCGGTGCGGGTGCTGGCCCACGCCGCGCCGCGCTTGGGTGGGGGTGAACTCGGCGGGACCGGCATGATCGAGCAGCAGGAACGGGCTGATGTGCTTGCCCAGGCTGTCGTAGGAAAACAGCGTGCGAACCGGGAAACCGTCACCCACCCAATGGGCCCTTGGGCTGGTGTAGATACCGATGATGTTTTTCATGCTGTGCCTCCGGAATGGGTGAGTTATTGCGTGGAGACACCTTAAAACCCATACCTTTGATGCACTAGACTGCAAAAATCGCCCTTAGCGTTCCATTTGGAGAACGATGGTGGAAGACCTCAACACCCTCTACTACTTCACCCAGGTCGTCGAACACCAGGGTTTCGCCGCCGCCGGCCGTGCCCTGGACATGCCCAAGTCCAAGCTCAGCCGGCGCATCGCCCAGCTCGAGGAACGCCTCGGCGTGCGCCTGATGCACCGCACCAGCCGCCATTGCTCGCTCACCGAGATCGGCCACGAGTACTACCAGCGCTGCCTGGCCATGCGCGTGGAAGCGGAAAGCGCCGCAGAGGTCATCGAGCGCAACCGCTCCGAGCCCCAGGGCCTGGTGCGTATCAGTTGCCCGACCGCGCTGCTCAATTCCTGGGTCGGGCCGATGCTGACCCGCTACATGCTCAAGTACCCGCTGGTGGAGCTGTTCATCGAGAGCACCAACCGCCGGGTCGACCTGATCCACGAAGGGTTCGACATCGCCCTGCGGGTGCGCTTCCCGCCCCTGGAAAGCAGCGATCTGGTGATGAAGGTGCTGGGCAACAGCACCCAGTGCCTGGTGGGTCACCCGGACTTTCTCCCGCGCCTGTCGCACCCCGCCTCGCCCGCCGACCTCAGTGGCCTGCCGAGCCTGCACTGGGGCGCGGCGCAGCGCGAATACCACTGGGAACTGTTCGGCCCGAACGAGGCCCTGGCGCAGATCCGCCACAAGCCGCGCATGGTCACCGACGACCTGATCGCCCTGCGCCAGGCAGCGCTGGCGGGGATCGGCATCGTCCACCTGCCGAGCGTGGTGGTGCGCGACGACATCGCCGCCGGGCGCCTGGTGCAACTGGTGCCGGACTGGACGCCCAAGTGCGGGATCGTCCATGCGATCTTCCCGTCGCGCCGGGGCCTGCTACCCTCGGTGCGCACCCTGATCGATTTCCTCGGCGAGGCGTTCAGCCACAGCGACATGACCTGAGGGCGGCATGGCCGGATCTTCCGGCCTGTGGCGGTTTTGACACTGGCCGGGATAATATTTCGAGCATAATATTTTCCCTCGAACCCTTGTTCCGCTCATGAGGAAACGCCCATGCAAAGCCCATCACGCGACGCCACCCTGGCCCAGTGGATTGCCCAGGAGCAGGCCATGCGCACACGCCTCGCAGGTCCAGGCAGCCTGTCCCTGGCCGAAGTCAGCGCCCTCTCGCCCACGGAATTCTTCGACGGTATCGGCAACGGCGAACTGCCCTCGCCGCCCATTGGCACGTTGATGGATTTCATCCCGATCGAATGGTCCGCCGGGCATTTCGTGTTCCAGGGCACACCGGACTCCCGACACTACAACCCCCTGGGCAGCGTGCACGGCGGTTATGCCGCGACCCTGCTGGACTCCTGCATGGGCTGCGCGATCCACACCCGGCTGCAGAAGGGCCAGGGCTACACCACCCTGGACCTGCGCATCAGTTATGTCCGAGCCCTGACCGGTGCCAGCGGGCCGATCCGCGCCGAGGGCAAGATCGTCCACCTGGGCCGCTCCACCGCCCTGGCCGAGGGGCGGATCTACGACGTCGACGGCCGTCTGTATGCCACCGGCACCACTACCTGCATGATTCTTGAGCCCCGGGGCTGAGACGGTCGCGTACCGGACACGCTGACCAATCCTGGCGAGTACGGGCTGAGTTTTTTGGCAAACAAGCGAGCACCGGGGACAGGACGCTGGCCTGGGGTGAAGAGCCCGAGGCTCGACCTTGAAGGAAGCTGACCGGCAGCGCCGTCGCCAGCCTGGAGCACGATCATCGCCCGACCAACCCCGCCGGCATTGCACCGGCGTGGGGCTCAGGCCTCAGCGTAAAAAGGCATTGCGCAGCATGCCATCGGGCGTGATCGCTTCCTCGTTGGAACTGTCGAGAAACCTGCCGGCCGCCGGGCCATGGTTCCGGCGACCGGTGTCGATGGCCCACATCAAGCGACTGAGGGTGTCGTGGTCCGGTAACGACAGGCTGCTGATATACATCTTGCGGTGCCGGCCCGCGGGAATCGAGGACATCCCGAGCAGCTCGCAGTCATAGACCAGCACGTGACGGATCTGCGGGTTGTCCATGCAGAACGCCAGGATATCGAGCCGGGCATGCTGTCCCAGGGAGGCATTGATGATCACCAAATCCATGGGCTCACTGCCATATTCCACGACATTCAACACTTCGGAGAGCCGATACATCGGCGCAATCCGGTAGTAACCCAGCTGGTTCAATACCCGCTCGATCTTCATACGATGAAAATGCTGTTCATCGGCAATCAGGATTCGTAACGTTTTATTCGGCATTTTTCGCAACCATGAAAAAAGTCTTATGTGGCAGGCTCCAAGCCTATGGATGAAGGCTAGGGGAGCCACAGGGAGTTTTCTCTAAGGGTTTTCTGAAAATACCTACCTTGCAGGACTTAACAGATGATTTTCGCTGTTTCACCAGCCTGAGTTAGCAGCGTTATCTGTGCAGTCGCCGAGATTATTCCGACCGCCCCCAGGAAACCTATTCCTCCCGGGAACCAGGAGGATTGATATGGGCAATGAACCGCTGGAGGATTTCCGAGGTGGCGCGACGCACCCAGAAAACCTCCTGCTGCGCGGGGGCGCCGAGGAGCACCGGCAACGGGCGCTCGGTGCGACCGCCATAGATCAGGGCATGGCGGACCTGCGGATTGCCCAGGCAAAACGCGCCGGCGTCCACCCCGGCGGCGAAGGCCAGCTCGCCGCTGAGCAGCAACAGGTCGAAGTTCTCGAAGGGTTCGCAGGAATAATGAGTCAGGGTCACCAGCTCGCGGAAGGACAACACCGCGGCCACACGGAAGTACCCCAGGCCATTCAGCAGCCGCTCGATACGCACGCTCTGCGTACAGGACGAATCGGCGATCAGGATTCTCAAACGCTTATTGGGCATGGGCGCGGCAACTGTCGGCGGAACACCAGAGGTGCAAAAGACTATCCGATGGGCCTTGCCCGACTCTTTAAGAGGAATCCCAAAGCGGGGCTATAAACCAGAGTTTTTCCTTGGGAAATGGCTTACCTCATCGGTAGGACCCCGCGGCCGATGCCCAGCCGACAGAACCGCTCACCCGCCCTCGAATACCCATCGACCGGGGTCATTCCGTGGTGCTGGGGCTCCAGAACGCCTGCTCCACCAGCGCCGAGGTGGACAGGCGCGCCACCAGGGCATCGAGCTCGTCGCCGTCCACCGAAGTGATGGCCAGGGTGGCTTCGATTTCTACGTCGTCGCTGCCGAAGGCATGGACATCGATATCGCTGGCCGGGTAGTTGCTGCGTTCCAGCTCCGCCTCGAGCAGGGCAAACACGGCCTTCTGCTGGGAGCGCCGGGCAATGACGTAGACGATGTTGGTGACCTCGGCGGAGATCACGTCCAGCGGCTGGCGGTTGATGTTGTTGACGATCGGTCGCAGCAGGGTATTGGCCGCCAGCACGAACAGCGTGCCGAGCAAGGCTTCCAGGATCAGGTCGGCCCCGGCGCAGGCCCCCACCGCCGCCGAGGCCCAGAGCGTGGCCGCGGTGTTCAGGCCACGGACGTTGCCCTCCTCGCGCATGATCACCCCCGCGCCGAGAAAGCCGATGCCGGACACCACGTAGGCCACCACCCGCACCGCGCCGTCGGCGCCACCGAGGCGGTTGGCCATGTCGACGAAGATCGCCGCGCCCACCGCCACCAGCACATTGGTACGCAGGCCGGCGGTGCGCTGCCGGTACTGCCGCTCGAAGCCGATCAGGCCGCCGAGGATAAAGGCCGCGCTGAGGCTGACCAGGGTGTCCACCAGGGACGCCAGGTTGATGTTCCGCAGGGCTTGCATCGGAACTGTCCTTGGGATTGAGGGAGGTTCGACCAGCGGACCGCTGCGCGGTGGGGCCAGCCGGTGCAACGACTATCTTGCGCCGGCGTGCATTACGAGCAGATGGCGATTGTCGGGGGACTCAAGGAATCAGGCCCACTTCATTGCCATCCAAACCGCCGGATATAGAACCCCTTCACCGCCTGGGTCAGCGCCATGTACGCCAGCAGAATCGCCGGCAGGAACACGAAGTACAGCGACGGCAGCGCCTGCAGTTTGAAGTAGTGCGCCAGCGGCCCCATGGGCAGGAAGACGCCGATGGCCATGATGATCCCGGTCATCACCAGCAGTGGCGTGGCCGCGCGGCTTTGCAGGAAGGGGATCTTCGGCGTGCGGATCATGTGCACGATCAAGGTCTGGGTCAGCAGCCCGACCATGAACCAGCCGGACTGGAACAGGGTCTGGTGGTCCGGGGTGTTGGCGTCGAAGACGTACCACATCAGGGCGAAGGTGCCGATGTCGAAGATCGAACTGATCGGCCCGAAGAACAGCATGAAGCGCCCGACGTCCGAAGGCTGCCAACGCTGGGGCCGGGCCAGCAGGTCGGCGTCGACGTTGTCGAACGGGATGGCGATCTGGGAAATGTCGTACAGCAGGTTCTGCACCAGCAGGTGCATCGGCAGCATGGGCAGGAACGGGATGAAGGCGCTGGCCACCAGCACCGAGAACACGTTGCCGAAGTTGGAGCTGGCGGTCATCTTGATGTACTTGAGCATGTTGGCGAAGGTCCGCCGCCCTTCCAGCACGCCCTCCTCCAGCACCATCAGGCTCTTCTCCAGAAGGATGATGTCCGCTGCCTCCTTGGCGATGTCCACGGCACTGTCCACCGAAATGCCGATGTCGGCGGTGCGCAGCGCCGGCGCATCGTTGATGCCGTCGCCCATGAACCCCACCACATGACCGTTGCCCTTGAGCAGGCGGACGATGCGTTCCTTGTGGCTCGGGGTCAGCCTGGCGAAGACATTGGTGGTCTCCACCGCCTGGGCCAGCTGGGCGTCGCTCATGCGCTCGATGTCGTTGCCCAGCAGCAGGCCCTGTTGCTCCAGGCCGACTTCGCGGCAGATCTTCGCGGTCACCAGCTCGTTGTCGCCGGTCAGCACCTTCACCGCCACGCCATGGGCGGCCAGGGCCTGCAGGGCCGGCGCAGTGCTGTCCTTGGGCGGGTCGAGGAAGGCCACATAGCCGATCAGGGTCAGCTCGCGCTCATCCGCCAGGCTGTAAGTCTCGCGGCCCGCCGCCATGGGCCGCGCCGCCACCGCCACCACCCGCAACCCCTCTTCGTTGAGGTCGGCGGTGACCTGGCGGATCCGCGCCAGCAGGCTGTCGGTCAAGGCTTCCTCGGCATCGCCGTGGCGCACGTTGCGGCACACCGCCAGCACTTCTTCCACCGCCCCCTTGCAGATCAGCAGGTGCGGCCGCTGTTTCTCGGCCACCACCACCGACATGCGCCGCCGGTTGAAGTCGAAGGGAATCTCGTCGACCTTCTGGAACGCCGTGCCGACCCGCAGTTCACGCTGCACCTCGACATGCTCCAGCACCGCCACGTCCAGCAGGTTCTTCAGGCCGGTCTGGTAGTAGCTGTTCAGGTAGGCCATTTCCAGCACCTGCTCGGACTCCTCGCCCCAGACATCCACATGCCGGGCGAGGAAGATCTTGTCCTGGGTCAGGGTGCCGGTCTTGTCGGTGCACAGCACGTCCATGGCACCGAAGTTCTGGATCGCGTCCAGGCGCTTGACGATGACCTTCTTGCGCGACAGGAACACCGCGCCCTTGGCCAGGGTCGAGGTGACGATCATCGGCAGCATTTCCGGGGTCAGGCCCACGGCGATGGACAGCGCGAACAGCAGCGCCTCCATCCAGTCGCCCTTGGTGAAGCCGTTGATGAACAGCACCAGCGGCGCCATCACGAACATGAAGCGGATCAGCAGCCAGCTGACCTTGTTCACCCCGCTCTGGAACGAGGTCGGCGCCCGGTCGGTGGCCCCGACCCGCTGCGCCAGGGCGCCGAAATAGGTGGCGTTGCCGGTGGCCAGGACCAGCGCGGTGGCCGCGCCGGACACCACGTTGGTGCCCATGAACAGGATGTTGTCCAGCTCCAGCGGGTTGAGGGTCGCGGCGTCCTGCTGGCGCGGGAACTTCTCCACCGGCATCGATTCGCCGGTCATCGCCGCCTGGCTGACGAACAGGTCCTTGGCGCTGAGCACCCGGCAGTCGGCGGGGATCATGTCGCCGGCCGAGAGCAGCACCAGGTCCCCCGGCACCAGCTCGCGGATCGGCAGCTCCAGGCGCTGCAGCCCCGAGTTCGCCACGGCCGCCCCGTGCAACCGGACGAACACCGACGGCGATGGCTCGGCCACGTCACGGCGCAGCACGGTGGCGGTGTTGCTGACCATGGCCTTGAGGGCATCGGCGGCCTTGTTCGACTTGGCCTCCTGCCAGAAGCGCAGCAGGGTCGAGAGCACCACCATGGACAGGATCACCGTGGCCGCCTTCAGGTCTTCGGTCAGCCAGGAGATCAGCGCCAGCAGGCTCAGCAGCAGGTTGAAGGGGTTCTTGTAGCAATGCCACAGGTGCACCCACCACGGCAGCGGCTGCTCATGCTCGACCTCGTTCAGACCATGCTGCTCGCGCAGGGCCTGGACCTCGGCCTCGCTCAGGCCGTCGGTATGGCTGCCGAGGCGTTCCAGCAGACCCGCGGCATCGCTGTTGGCCGCGGCCACCAGGGTCTGCGCGAGGCTCGGCGGCACATCGCGGCTGACGCTGGCGTCGCTGAAGCTTTCCAGCAGGGCCAGGCGGCGAAAGTGCCGGGCGAAGTGCCGGGTCCGCAGGAAACCGGCAAAAAACTCTTTGAGCAGGGTGAGGTTCATCGATGTCCCCTAACGGTCGGCGCCGCGGGACTCGCAACAGGTACGGGTTCGCCGGCCGCGCAAGCGCGCGCCGTAGCGGCGATGCGGCACAGGGCCGGGCATCGCCCACTGGTGCAGTGTCGACGGGAAGGCATCGGGAGCGGGCCGTGAAGGCCGCGATCGGGAAGCCGCCGCTCGCTGTTACGGCGAGACAACGGCGCAAAAAGCGGAGACGTTATCTGGCCGGGAAGGGGCCGGTCAGTACAACCGGCCGACTACTGTCACTCGAACACGTACCCACTGTGGGTCTCCGCTTGATGGAAAACGCGCGCAGCTTACGCCGCGGTTTTTGCAGAGTAAATCGACGCCAGAGCGCCGGTCGGGGAATCGAAAAGTTCTTCAGCGAAGGTTCAGAAATGAGCGGTAGCGAAGGCGGGATGGGGGGATTTGCGGGGATATCGAGGGGACTGGAATGGGCCGGCTACGCCGTCCATCGCGGGCAAGCCTCGCTCCTACGTAGGAGCGAGGCTTGCCCGCGATGAGGCCCGAACGTCCCACGCGGGAACCTCGGGCCCGACGCCAAATCAGCTGGCGGTAGCCAGCAACAGATCGCGCACCGACCGGCTGTGGCGACCCTTGTCGTGCTCGTACAGCGAGGCGGCGATTTCCTCGGCGCGGATCGGCAACACCGACAACAGGGTGTCGCTCAGGCCGTGGCTGGCCTGGCTGAAGCCCTGGGTGTAGATGCCGGCCTTGCAGCGCTCGTCGGTGATGACCCGGTAGTTGCGGTCCACCTCGAAGTCGCCCAGGTAGTCTTGCAGCGGCGCCAGCAGCGCGCGGTGGGTCTGGCGCTCGTAGCCGGTGGCCAGGATCACCGCGTCATAGTGGCGGGTGCTCAGCTCGCCGGTGGAAGTGTTGCGCAGCAGCAACTCGATGCCCTGCTCGGTGGCGGTGGCCTTCTCCACGGTGGTCTGGGTGCGGAACACATGGCGCTCGACGCCGGAGACCTTCTGCCGATAGAGAATGCCGTAGATGCGCTCGATCAGGTCGACGTCCACCACCGAATAGTTGGTGTTCTGGTATTCGTGGACCAGGCGTTCGCGCTCGCTGTGCGGCTGCTGGAACAGCAGGTCGGTGAAAGCCGGCGAGAACACTTCGTTGACGAACGGGCTGTCGTCCGCCGGCTTCAGCGCCGAACCGCGGACCAGCATGTCCACCTGCACCCCAGGGTAGCTGTCGTTGAGGTCGATGAAGGCCTCGGCCGCACTCTGCCCACCGCCGACGATCGCCACGTTCATCGGCTTGCCGCTGGCACACGGTTGGTTGGCCATGCGCTCCAGGTAATGGGCGTGGTGGAACACCCGGCCATCGTCCTTGAGCGCCTTGAAGGTCTCCGGGACCAGCGGCGTGCCGCCGGGGCTGACCACCACCGAACGGCTGGTGCGCACGAACTCCTGGCCCTGGCTGTCACGGGAAATCACCCGCAGCGCCTCGACCTGCTGGTTGTGCAGCACCGGCTCGATGCCCAGCACTTCCTCGCCGTAGCGGCTCTGCTCCTGGAAATGCCCGGCGACCCAGCGCAGGTAATCGTTGAACTCCATGCGGCACGGATAGAAGGTGCCCAGGTTGATGAAGTCCACCAGGCGCCCGTGGTGCTTGAGGTAGTTGACGAAGGAGTACGGGCTGGTCGGGTTGCGCAGGGTCACCAGGTCCTTGAGGAAGGAAATCTGCAGATCGCTCTGGGCCACCAGCGTGTTGCCGTGCCAGCGGTAGTCGGCCTGCTTGTCGAGAAACAGCGCGTCCAGCGGCCCCTGAATCTGCCCGCGCTCTTCCAGCGCGATAGCCAGCGCCAGGTTCGAGGGGCCGAAACCGATACCGATCAGGTCGTGAACGATGGTCGATGCAATTGCCTGTGTCATTTCCAGTGTCCTCTGGATAAATCCCTTAACGCGGGGAGAAATCGACGGTGACCTGAGAGGCCCATGGCGAGGCAGCAGGTCGTCTGTTGAGTAGGAACGAGGACAGTGAAAAAAAATTTAACAAAGAAGGATCAATGGGCGTCCCACTGCCGGACGCGCACCCGGCAATGCTTCATCGCGTTGACGATGTGCTTCTCCACCAGGCTGCGGGAGATCCCCAGGCGCGCGGCGATCTCGGGGTGGGACAGGCCTTCGAGCTTGCGCAGCAGGAAACTTTCCCGGCACAGCGCCGGCAGTTCCGCCAGGGCGCGCTGCAGCATGTCCAGGCGCTGGCCGTGGTCGATGCTCGACTGCGGCGACGGGCTGAAAAAACGCTCTTCGTTGTCGAGCACATCCAGGGGCTCGACCTGGCGCAAGGCGTTGCGCCGGTGGCCGTCGATCACCAGGTTCAGCGCGGTGCGATAGAGGAAGGCCCGCGGTTGCTCGATCGGCGTGTCGCTGGAGCGCTCCAGCACCCGCACATAGGCGTCATGCACCACATCTTCGGCCACCTGCAGGTTGCCCAGCTTGGCGTTGAGGAAACACACCAGCTCGCGATAGTAGTTTTCCAACATGACTCCCGACCGCACCTGCGGCTTTGTCCTTGAGCGCGACCGGCGAGCCGCCCATGGGCAGCCGGTTCGATGATGGCCGTTTAGAAGTGGCGTAATTTATAGTAATTCTCATATAGATTTAAAGTGCCGCGTCGATTCGCCGCCCCTCTTTTCATCGGCTATACCTGAAGGCTTTACCTGTAACGCCATGTTTCCCGGCTTAAATTCCCCCCGGCCCGCCTCGTTTACCTGACAGCTCCCCGTCTCTGTCGCCCAGGCGGCAGCCTCTCGCCCTGCCCATCCCCCGGGTCGGGCCGGACCACGGGCCGACTTCCTCTGGCCGGAACCCTGCATGAAACGTCCCCGTCACCCCCGACGCGCCCTGCTTGCCACCCTGTGTCTGATTCCCGTCGTGGCCTTCGCCACCTGGCAGATCCTGCCGCCGGGGCGCGACCAGTTCGCCACCGTGCAGGTCAGCCGCGGCACCATCGAAAGCAGCGTCACCGCCCTGGGCACCCTGCAACCGCGACGTTATGTCGACGTCGGCGCCCAGGCCTCCGGGCAGATCCGCAAGATCCACGTCGAGGCCGGCGACACGGTCAAGGAAGGCCAGTTGCTGGTGGAAATCGACCCGGCCACCCAGCAGGCCAAGCTCGACGCCAGCCGCTTCTCCATCGAGAACCTGCAGGCCCAGTTGCAGGAGCAGCGGGCGCAGAACGAACTGGCCCGGCAGAAGTACCAGCGCCAGCAGAACCTCGCCGCCGGCGGCGCGACCCGCGACGAAGACGTGCAGACCGCCCGCGCCGAACTCAAGGCCACCCAGGCGCGGATCGACATGTTCCAGGCGCAGATCCGCCAGGCCCAGGCCAGCCTGCGCAGCGACCAGGCCGAGCTGGGCTACACCCGCATCTATGCGCCGCTGTCCGGCACCGTGGTGGCGGTGGACGCCCGCGAAGGCCAGACCCTCAACGCCCAGCAGCAGACCCCGCTGATCCTGCGTATCGCCCGGCTGTCGCCGATGACCGTCTGGGCCGAGGTTTCCGAGGCCGACATCGGCCACGTCAAGCCGGGCATGACCGCCTACTTCACCACCCTGAGCGGCGGCAGCCGGCGCTGGACCAGCACCGTGCGGCAGATCCTGCCGATCCCGCCCAAGCCGCTCAACGAAACCAGCCAGGGCAGCGGCAGCCCCAGCAGTTCGAGCAAGAGCGGCAGCGGCCGGGTGGTGCTCTACACCGTACTGCTGGACGTGGACAACGCCGACAACGCACTGATGGCCGAAATGACCGCCCAGGTGTTTTTTGTCGCCGACCGCGCCCAAGACACCCTGACCGCGCCGATCGCCGCCCTGCAGGACAGCGCCGAGAGCGGCGTCCAGTTGGCCCGGGTGGTGGCGAAAAACGGCGCGATCGAGGAGCGCAAGGTGCGGGTCGGCATCAGCGACCGCTTGCGCATCCAGGTCCTGGACGGCCTCGCCGAAGGCGAACACCTGCTGATCGGCCCCGCCAACAGCAGCGGAGGTTGAATGCAGACCCCGCTGATCGACCTCAAGGACATCCGCAAATCCTACGGCGGCGGCGACACGCCGCAGGTGGACGTGCTGCGCGGCATCGACCTGGCGATCCACGCCGGCGAATTCGTCGCCATAGTCGGCGCCTCCGGCTCCGGCAAATCGACCCTGATGAACATCCTCGGCTGCCTCGACCGCCCGACCTCGGGCGAGTACCTGTTCGCCGGGGAAAACGTCGCCCAGCTGGGCAGCGACGAGCTGGCCTGGCTGCGCCGCGAGGCCTTCGGCTTCGTGTTCCAGGGCTATCACCTGATTCCGTCCGGCTCGGCCCAGGAAAACGTCGAGATGCCGGCGATCTATGCCGGCACCCCGGCGGCCGAGCGCCACGCCCGCGCCGCCGCCCTGCTGGAGCGCCTGGGCCTGGCCAGCCGCACCGGCAACCGCCCGCACCAGTTGTCCGGCGGCCAGCAGCAACGGGTGTCGATCGCCCGCGCGCTGATGAACGGCGGCCATATCATCCTCGCCGACGAACCCACCGGCGCCCTCGACAGCCACAGCGGCGCCGAGGTCATGAGCCTGCTCGACGAGCTGGCCAGCCAGGGCCACGTGGTGATCCTCATCACCCACGACCGCGAGGTCGCGGCCCGGGCCAAGCGCATCATCGAGATCCGCGACGGCGAGATCGTCAGCGACACCGCCGAGCAGCAGCCCGAGGTCCAGGCCAGCGCCAACGGCGGCGCCCTACAGGCGGTGGACCTGCGCCAGCGCCTGGCTGCCGGCAGCGAACACAACGGCGCCTGGAAAGGCGAGCTGGTGGATGCCGTGCAAGCGGCCTGGCGGGTGATGTGGATCAACCGCTTCCGCACCGCCCTGACCCTGCTGGGGATCGTCATAGGCGTGGCCTCGGTGGTGGTGATGCTGGCGGTGGGCGAAGGCAGCAAGCGCCAGGTCATGGCGCAGATGGGCGCCTTCGGCTCGAACATCATTTACCTGAGCGGCCATATGCCCAACCCGCGCACCCCACCCGGCCGGATCACCCTCGAGGATGTCGCGGCGCTGGCGGCGCTGCCCCAGGTCAAGCGCATCATGCCGGTCAACGGTTCCGAGGCCGGCGTGCGTTTCGGCAACGTCGACCATATGAGCTATGTCGGCGGCAACGACACCAACTTCCCGGCGATCTTCAACTGGCCGGTGGTCGAGGGCAGCTATTTCACCGAAGCCGACGAGCGCGCCGCGGCCGCGGTGGCGGTGATCGGCAAGAAGGTCCGCGACAAGCTGTTCAAGGACATGGCCACGCCCCTCGGCCAGTACATCCTGATCGAGAACGTGCCGTTCCAGGTGGTCGGCGTGCTGGCGGAAAAAGGCACCAGCTCCGGCGACAAGGACAGCGACGACCGCATCGCCATCCCCTACTCCGCCGCGAGCATTCGCCTGTTCGGTACCCATACCCCGGAATACGTGGCGATCGCCACCAGCGACGCGCGCAATGTGAAAGAGGCCGAGCAGGCCATCGACCAGCTGATGCTGCGCCTGCACAACGGCAAGCGCGACTTCGAGCTGTTCAACAACGCGGCGATGATCCAGGCCGAGGCCCGCACCCAGAACACCCTGTCGCTGATGCTCGGCGCCATCGCTGCGATCTCGCTGCTGGTGGGCGGCATCGGGGTGATGAACATCATGCTCATGACCGTGCGTGAACGCACCCGCGAGATCGGCATCCGCATGGCCACCGGCGCCCGCCAGCGCGACATCCTGCGCCAGTTCCTCACCGAGGCGGTGATGCTCTCGGTGGTCGGCGGCCTGACCGGCATCGCCCTGGCGCTGCTGATCGGCGGCGTGCTGATCTTCAGCGAAGTGGCGGTGGCCTTCTCCCTGGTGGCGGTCCTGGGCGCCTTCGCCTGCGCCCTGGTCACCGGTGTCGTCTTCGGTTTCATGCCCGCCCGCAAAGCCGCCCGGCTCGACCCGGTCACGGCCCTCACCAGTGAATGATCGACCTATGAAAGCGCCCCTCAACCTCATCGCCGCCAGCCTGTTGCTGGCGGCCTGCAGCGGCCCCGCGCCGCGCCCGGACAGCGGCCTGCGGGCACCGGCCGCCTGGTATTCGCCCCACACCGCGGCGGCGACCCAGGACAACCGCCAATGGTGGACCCGCTTCGGCAGCCCGGAGCTGGACCGCCTGATCGAACAGGCCCGGCTGGGCAGCCACGACCTGGCCGCCGCCATGGCCCGGGTGCGCCAGGCCCAGGCCACGGCGGTGATCGCCGGCGCGCCGCTGCTGCCGGAACTCAAGGGCGCGCTCAACGCCAACCGGCAGAAGCTCATGCGCGGCAACGGCTACAGCCAGCTGGACACCAACAGCGGCAACGACGCCGTGGACTACTTCGACGCCAGCCTCAGCGCCAGCTATGAAATCGACTTCTGGGGCGGCCGGCGCGCCGCCCGCGACAGCGCCGTGGACAGCCTGCGGGCCAGCGAATTCGACCAGGCCACCGTCGAGCTGACCCTGCTCAGCGGCGTCGCCAACAGCTACGCCCAGGTGCTGTCGCTGCGCGAGCAGAGCCGCATCGCCGAACTCAACCTGGCCAATGCGCAGAGCGTGCTGAGACTGGTGCAGACCCGCTTCGACGCAGGCTCGGCCACCGCCCTGGAACTGGCCCAGCAGAAAAGCCTGGTGGCCGCCCAGCAGCGTCAGCTGCCCCTGGTGCAACAGCAGGCCGAGGACGCGCGGATCACCCTGGCCGCCCTGCTCGGCCAGCCGGTGCAGAACCTCGAGCTGGGCCAGCAGCCCTTCACCCGTTTGACCTGGCCGAGCATCGATGCCGGGGTGCCCAGCGAGCTGCTGAGCCGGCGCCCGGACATCGCCAGCGCCGAGGCCCGGCTCGCCGCCGCCCAGGCCGACGTCACGGTGGCGCGGGCGGCGATGCTGCCCACGGTCACCCTGAGCGCCAGCCTCGGCTCGGGGAGCAATACCGCCTCACAGATCCTGCGCAGCCCGTTCTACAACCTTACCGGCGCTTTGGTCGCACCGATCTTCAACGCCGGCCGTCTGAGCGCCGAACGGGACAAGGCCCGGGCGCGCCAGGAAGAGCTGTTGGAAACCTATCGCGGGGCGATCGTCAACGGCTTCGCCGACGTGGAAAAGGCCCTCGCCAACATCCGCGGCCTCGACCGCCAGCGGCAGTGGCAAAGCGAAGAACTGCAACAGGCGCAGACTGCCTTCGACCTCTCCCAGAGCCGCTACCAGGCCGGCGCCGCCGACCTGCTGACCGTCCTGGAAACCCAACGCACCCTATACGCCGCCCAGGACCAGAACGTGCAACTACGGCTGTCCCGGCTGCAGGCCAGCGTCGCCCTGTACAAGGCCCTGGGGGGCGGCTGGAAAGCGCTCTGAACCCGAATCACGACTGACAAACGCCGGGCTTGCGTAGCCGCTGTCGAGCGCCAGCGAGGCTGCGATCGACCGCGAAGCGGGCGCCGGATCAGCCGACACCCTCCATCAGACACACCGCGCCGCCCGGTTTTACGGGGCTATGCCCCGATCGCAGCCTCGCCAAGGCTCGGCAGCGGCTACAGGGAATGGATGTAAGCCTCTGTCGCCGCTGTCGAGCGCCAGCGAGGCTGCGCAGCGGGCGCCGGGCCAGACGATGCGGTGTTACAGCATCCGCTCGCGCACTTTCAGGTGGCGGGCGTACCACGGCCGCTTGGGCACTTTGCGGAACAGCTCGGGAAGCTTGTCTTCCTCGGCGTAGGTGATGCGCAGCGCCAGCTTCATGGTTTCCGGGTCCATCTCCACCGAACGCCCTACCTGCAGGCCCGGGGTGGTGCTGCAGCCGTGGGTGTCCGGCCCCAGCCAGGGGTCGTCGACCTCGACCCAGCGCCCGGAGGCGAACCAGGGCACACCGTTGACTTCAAGGCGGCTGACCTCGCCCGGATGGAACCGCTCATGGGCGCGGAACCAGTCTTCCACGCGATCGTCGATCCAGCCGTGGAACGACCAGAACACCGGGTTCACATGGGAGGAAAACGGATCGCCGAGGAAGTCGTTTTCCGCGGCGTACCAACGTGCCGCGAAGTCCGCCGGATCCCGGGCGAACGGCACCGGCGCGCCATTGGAAGGGTCCCGCGGTACCGAGGCCCAGCGCATGTGCAGCCAGTCGTGCAGGCCCAGCTCCAGTTCGGAACCGAACTGCCCCAAGCTCAGCGTCGCCAGGTAGCGCGGGTCGCGGTAGCGTGACTCCCAGACCTGGAAATTGCTGTGGTAGGTCTCGGCGGTCTTGATATCGCTGACCCACTGGGTGTAGTCGGCGTCGTCGCTGGCCAGCCAGGTCGGCGGCAAGGCAAAGCCGTCGTGGTTGTCGAAATAGCGGGCGAACCCCTGGCGGTCGCGGGCCAGCTCCGGCTGCGGCGTGGGAAAGTTCGACCAGGACGGCAAATCCTGCATGGAGCGCGCGGTGCCGAGCATGTGCCGGTGCATGAAAAAGAAGTCGATGCCCGAGCCGTTGCGGTCCTTGCGCTTGCCCCGGGCGTCACGCTCCCGGCCGGGCGGACCGGGCTGCCAGCCGATGCCGCGCAGGGCATCGCGTTTTTCTTCGGACAGGGTGTGCCACTTGTCCCGCGAGGCATGCCACAGCTGGTGGAACAGCCGGTGCTCGGGGGAAATCAGCCAGGCCAGCAACGTCGGGTCCAGGCCGATGCGCTGGCGGGCTTCGGGGAACAGCTGCTTGGTGGCGACAAAACGATTGTCCTGCTCGGGCAGCGCCAGCGACCGGTCCAGGCGCTGGATACGACCACTGAGGGTGCCGCTGCCGGCATTACCGAAATCGGCCCAGACTTCGTCGAGCTTCACGCTGAATTCATAACAGGGCGCGCCGTCCCTGGCGTCGGCACTCACCAGGCGCCAGTAGAGCTGTTGCGGGTCGGGGGCCAGCAGATCGCCCACCACCTGGTAACGCGGCTCGGCGGTGCCGCGCAACGCCTCGGCGCTATCCAGGCAACCGCGCAGGCCGCGCCCACGCTGGGCGACGTCGAGAAACAGCTCCAGGCCCTGGCGCGGCAGCCCTGCCAGGCCACCCTCCGCGCCCTCGAAACGCAGGGTCCAGACCCCGCGCAGCTTGTCCGCCAACTGCTGGCCGGCGGTGTCCGCCAGATCGACCGTGGCTTCGCCGGGGGTCACCGGCTCCTCCTCACGCGTCAGTTCACGGTGCGCATACATGGCCGCCGGCACCGCGGCTCCGGTGAGCGCCAAGCCTGCGATAAACCCTCGTCGAGAAATCGTCATTGCCCTACCTGTGTCAGCCCTGAAGCAGGCTTTATCCCAGCTAGGACGATTGCTGAACGGGGAAATTTAGCCTCGCCGCCAAAGCCCGGCGCCCGCCACACAGAGCGGCCACGGAGCCTAATTTTCCACCGACCTCACTCGTTCCTCCCAGATAGCAAAAGGCGCACCGCTACCGGCACGCCCGCACCCCGGTGCGTACACCCTGACGGCGAACCCGACTGAGATGGCAATGACAAAACCACGTTCGAAAAAGGCTCTTTACATCGGTCTGCCGCTGGCGCTGGCCGTCAGCGTCGGGGCAGGTTTCCTGGCCTGGGACTATTGGTTCCGTGGCAACCCCGGCTACCCGGTCAAGGTCATCAAGCAGGCCGACGAGCTGCAGGAACGCCTGCTGTCGTTCGACAGCCATATCAGCCTGCCGCTGGACTTCGGCGCCGCCGGCAACGAATTCGATAAGGACGGCGGCGGCCAGTTCGACCTGGTCAAGGCCAATCGCGGGCGTCTCTCTGGTGCCGCCCTGACCATCTTCGGCTGGCCGGAAATGTGGAACGGCCCGAATGCGCCGCACCGCCCCACCGAAGGCTTCGTCGAGGAAGCGCGCAACCAGCAGGAGGTGCGCTACAAGATCATCTCCGGCATGGTCCGCGACTTCCCCAACCAGGTCGGCATCGCCTACACCCCGGACGATTTCCGCCGCCTGCACGGCGAAGGCAAGTTCGCGATCTTCATCAGCATGCTCAACGCCTACCCCCTGGGCAACGACCTGAACCTGCTGGACCTGTGGACCGCCCGCGGCATGCGCATGTTCGGTTTCAGCTACATCGGCAACAACGCCTGGGCCGACTCCTCGCGGCCGCTGCCGTTCTTCAACGACTCGCCGGACGCCCTCGACGGCCTGTCGGACATCGGCAAGCAGGCGGTGCATCGCCTCAACGACCTGGGGGTGATCATCGATGTCTCGCAGATGTCGACCAAGGCCCTGGAGCAGGTGGCGCAACTGAGCCGCACGCCGATGGTGGCCTCGCACTCGGCGCCGCGGGCCTCGGTGGATATCCCGCGCAACCTCAGCGACAAGGAAATGCAGCTGATCAAGAACAGCGGCGGCGTGGTCCAGGTGGTCGGCTTCTCGCAGTACCTGCGCCCGCTGACCCAGCCCACCCAGGACAAGCTCAACGCCCTGCGCGCGCGCTTCGACCTGCCACCGCTGCCGAACCTGGCCATGGCCCTGATGCCGGGCGACCCGATCATCTCGGCCTGGCCGGAACAGCGGTTCGGCCAGTACGCCAGCGAGCTCTACGCCATCCTCGAGGAAGAGCCCAAGGCGACCCTCAAGGACCTGGGCGACGCCATCGACTACACCGTGCGCAAGATCGGCATCGACCATGTCGGCATCAGCTCGGACTTCAACGAAGGCGGCGGGGTCAAGGGTTGGGAGAACGTCGGCGAGATCCGCAACGTCACCGCCGAGCTGCTGTCGCGCGGCTACTCGGAGGCGGACATCGCCAAGCTCTGGGGCGGCAACTTCCTGCGGGTCTGGGACCAGGTGCAGAAGGCCGCGAACCCTTCCGTACAGCCCGTGGCCAACCGTTGATTCTTTTGCCGACAAGTGAAGCGCAACCATGACTGACCGCCGTACCTTTCTCAAACAGGCCGGCCTGCTGGCCGCCGGCCTGCCCCTGGGCAACACCGCCCTCGCCGCCCTGGCCCAGGCCGACGACGCTCGCGACGACGCGCCGGCCGCCGGGGACAAATGGCAGCGCCTGCGCCAGCTGTTCGACCAGGATCCGGACTACCTGCACTTTTCCAACTTCCTGGTGACCTCCCACCCCAAGCCGGTGCGCGACGCCATCGCCCGCCACCGCGCGAGCATCGACCGCAACCCCGGCCTGGCCATGGACTGGGAACTGCAGGAGACCTGGAAGCGCGAAGCGCAAGTGCGCCAGTGGGCCGGGCGCTACCTGGACGCCAAGCCGGGGCAGATCGCCCTGACCGGCAGCACCACCGAAGGCCTGGCGCTGATCTACGGCGGCATCCATGTGCGCCCCGACCAGGAGATCCTGACCACGGTCCACGAGCACTACGCCACCGAGTACAGCCTGGACTTCCGGGTGAAAAAACAGGGCACCCAGGTGCGCAAGATCAAGCTGTTCGAGAACGCCCATACGGTGTCGGCGGACGAAGTGCTGGGCTCGATCAAGCGCAATATCCGCCCCAATACCCGGGTGCTGGGCATGACCTGGGTGCAGTCCGGCAGCGGGGTGAAACTGCCTATCGGCCAGATCGGCCAACTGGTGGAAGAACTCAACCGCGAACGCGCCGAGGCGGATCGCATCCTCTACGTGGTCGATGGCGTGCACGGCTTCGGCGTGGAAGACCTGAGCTTTCCGGAGATGCACTGCGACTTCTTCATCGCCGGCACCCACAAGTGGCTGTTCGGCCCCCGCGGCACCGGGATCGTCTGTGCCCGTTCCGAGGAACTCAAGGACCTCACGCCGACGGTGCCGACCTTCTCCGAGGACAACAATTTCGCCACCTCGATGTCCCCCGGCGGCTTCCACGCCTTCGAGCACCGCTGGGCCCTGGACGAAGCCTTCAAGCTGCACCTGGAGCTGGGCAAGGACGAGGTCCAGGCGCGGATCCACAGCCTCAACAGCTACCTGAAACAACGCCTGCGGCAGCACCCGCAGATCGAACTGGTCACGCCGCTGAGCACCGAGCTGTCCGCCGGTTTCACCTTCTTCCGGGTCAAGGGCCAGGACTGCGACGCGGTCGCCACCTACCTGATGCAGAACCGCGTGGTGGCCGATGCCGTGGACCGCGACGTCGGCCCGGTGATCCGCACCGCTCCCGGACTGCTCAACGACGAAGCGCAGATCGACCGTTTCATGGACTTGCTGGCGCGAAAACTCTGAGACCGCGCCGCTGGCGATCCACCTTTGCCTACCTTCGAGATGACTCATGACCACTAGATCTACTCACCCCTCCGCCCCGCCGCTGCCGTTGAAAAAACTCTGCGCCGCGTCCCTGCTCGCCCTGTTCGGCAGCCTGCTGTCCCAGGGCGCGCAAGCCGCCACACCGCAACCGGGCCAGGTGTTCAAGGACTGCAAGGACTGCCCGGAAATGGTGGTGCTGCCCGCCGGCACCTTCACCATGGGCACCCCGGACGACGAGGTCGGCCGCGAACCGGACGAAAGCCCGATGCATGACGTGACCTTCGCCAAGCCCTTTGCCATGAGCCGCTTCCAGATCACCGCCGGCGAGTGGGACAGCTACGTCAAGCAGACCGGCGTGGTGATCGCCAACGGCGACACCCGCCCCGGGCGTGAATGCATCGCCAGCAAGCCGCGCTACAAACAGGGCCCGCGCCAGCCGGCGGTGTGCATGGACTTCGCCGATGTGCAGGCCTATGTCGCCTGGCTGTCGAAAAAGACCGGGCACCATTACCAGATGGTCAGCGAGGCCCAGCGCGAATACGCCGCCCGTGCCGGTTCCAAGGGGCCCTTCCCGTTCCCGTTCGACGAGGGCAAGGGCTACAACATCGCCCAGCACGCCAACACCTACGGCCCGGCCGACGGCTACAGCTTCACCTCGCCGGTGGGCAGCTACCCGGCCAACGCCTTCGGCATGTACGACATGCACGGCAATGTCTACGAGTGGATCGCCGACTGCGAACACGCCAACTACGTGGGCGCTCCCACCGATGGCAGCGCCTGGGTCGAGCCGGGCTGCGAAGCGCTGCAGATCCGCGGCAACGACTGGGGCGAAGCGCCGGTGTTCTCCCGCTCGGGCAACCGCAACAACATCTACCCAAGCACCCGCGGCGACTGGATCGGCTTCCGCGTCGTCCGCGAGCTGTAACCCCCTCCCTACGGCAGCAGCTACAGCCCTGTAGCCGCTGTCGAGCACCAGCGAGGCTGCGATCGCCTGCGCAGCGGGCGCCAACCCGACAACCCCATCCATCAGACATACCGCGTCGTCAGGTTTTACGGGGCTGCGCCCCGATCGCAGCCTCGCCAAAGCTCGGCAGCGGCTACGGGGGTAGGCCGCTGTAGCCGCTGTCGAGCGCCAGCGAGGCTGCGATCGACCGCGCAGCGGGCGCCGGGTCGGGCGCCCGTCCAAGGGGTTCAGCCCTGCTTGGCCAGCAGTTCCAGGCCTTCGTGCAGGGCCGGGAACAGGCTGTTGTTGAAGTTGTTCCAGCGCAACTCGAGGATGGTGTCGTCCGGGGCGATGGTGGTGTTGAGCACGTCGTGGAACACCTCGCCGGAATCGATGCCGTTGTCCACGTAATGGAAGGACGCGCCGGTCTTGTACAGCGGCTCCACCGGCACGGTTTCCCGGGTGGCCCAGTCCACCACTTTCTGCCCCCGGGCACCGTACAACGCATTCCAGGTGGCGTAGGCGCCGCGACGCTCGTAGGGCGACTCGATACGGGTGATGCCCGGGTGGATATTCATGATCCGCCGCGCGAACGGCGCCCCCGGCCGCACCAGCTCATCGAGGATCACCAGCAGGCCGTCGAGGACCACGATGTCGGCCTTCAGCTCCACCAGGGTGTCGTGCAGACGGCGCTCGAAATCCTGCTTGCCGGCGATATGCTCGGCCGAACCCCGCGGATGGCGGCGATAGGTGGACGGCACGCTGAGCAGCAGGTCGTTGACCAGGCGCCCCTGCACCCGCAGGTCCGCCGGGTACAGCCATTGCCGGCCCGGCTGATAGGCAAAGCCGTAGTCGCTCACCAGTTGCTGGTCCCGCGGCGACTGCTCGTCATCGTCGTACACCACCCCGACCAGCTCGTAAGCCTCGCCCAGGGGCGTCTGGTTCAGCGACTCCACCAGGAACTCCAGCACCGACTTCATATAGCGCTCGTGATCCTTGTAGGCCACCGGCTGCCCCGCCTTGTCGGCGGCCGCATTCCTCAGGGACCAGACATACACCAGATTCTTTTTCGTCATTTGCTCGCTCTCGCTCAATGGATCAGGCACTGCGTCGATACACGTGCGCCCACAGCACAAGAACGAACCAGGCCCCGGGCAATTTATCCGTGGCCCGCCCCCCGAGCTAAATACTGCCGCCAGGGTTTCGTCTGTCAGGAGTACGGGTCTGCATGCCCCGACCCTTTATCCACTCCCGGGAACCCCTTATGACCGACCCCAAGCGCGGAGCCTTCCACGGCCTGCTCGCCCTGCTCAGACCCTTTCGCACCACGGTGGTGATTTCCGTTGCCCTGGGCATGGTCGGCGGCCTGGCCATCACCCTGCTGCTGGCCACCATCAACAACGCCCTGCACTCGCAGACCGGCATGACCCAGGGCGTGGTCCTGACCTTCGCCGCCCTGTGCCTGCTGGCGCTGACCAGCTCGATCGTCTCGGACATCGGCACCAACTATGTGGGCCAGCGCATCATCGCCGCCCTGCGCAAGGACCTGGGCGAAAAGGTCCTGTCGGCGCCCATCGGCCAGATCGAGCGCTATCGCTCCCACCGGCTGATCCCGGTGCTGACCCACGACGTCGACACTATCAGCGACTTCTCCTTCGCCTTCACCCCGCTGGCCATCGCCGCCACCGTCACCCTGGGCTGCCTGGGCTACCTGGCGTACCTGTCGGTGCCGATGTTCCTGATGATGGTGGTCGCCATCGTCATCGGCATCAGCGTGCAGTACGTGGCGGGCGGCAAGGGGATCCGCGGTTTCGACCTGGCCCGCGACCAGGAAGACGAACTGCAGCGCTACTACAACGCCATTGCCTCGGGCGCCAAGGAGCTGCGCATGCACCGCCCGCGCCGCTATCGGATGAACACCTACCGGATCCAGGAGACTGCGGACCGCATCGCCTCGATCCAGGTGCGCTCGGTGAACATCTACATCCTGGCCAAGACCTTCGGCTCGATGCTGTTCTTCGTGGTCATCGGCCTGGCCCTGGCCATGCAGGCCTACTACCCGAACCCGGACCCGACCGTGATCACCGGCTTCGTGCTGGTGCTGCTGTATATGAAGGGCCCGCTGGAAAACCTGGTGGCCTACCTGCCGGTGGTGGGCAAGGCGAAGATCGCCTTCGGCCGGATCAGCGAGCTGTCCGAACGCTTCTCCTCCCCCGAACCGCACCTGCTGCTGGACGACAGCGAAGCGCCGAAACCGGTGGTGCACAGCCTGGAGCTGCGCGGTGTGCGCTACAGCCCGCCGCCGGTGGAAGGCAGCGAGCCGTTCCACCTGGGGCCGATCGACCTGAGCATCAAACAGGGCGACATCGTGTTCATCGTCGGCGAGAACGGCTGCGGCAAGACCACCCTGATCAAGCTGCTGCTGGGCCTGTACCAGCCCCAGGCCGGGGAGATCCGCCTGAACGGCGAAGCCGTGACCGACCCGGCCCGCGACGACTACCGCCAGCTGTTCACCACGGTGTTCGCCGACTACTACCTGTTCGACGACCTGGTCCAGGGCAGCGGCGGCCCGTCCCTGGACAGCGCCGCCCAGTACCTGGACCGCCTGGAGATCGCGCACAAGGTCAGCATCAAGGACGGCGCCTTCACCACCACCGACCTCTCCACCGGCCAGCGCAAGCGCCTGGCCCTGGTCAACGCCTGGCTGGAAGAGCGCCCGGTGCTGGTGTTCGACGAGTGGGCCGCGGACCAAGACCCGGCCTTCCGGCGGATTTTCTATACCGAGCTGCTACCGGACCTCAAGCGCCTGGGCAAGACCATCGTGGTGATCAGCCACGACGACCGTTACTTCGATATCGCCGACCAGCTGGTGCGCCTGCACGCCGGCAAGGTGGTGCAGGAAATGCAACCGGCCTGATTTTTTTCCGGTTTGTTCAGGGATGAACGTCTCACTATCGGTAATGAGAATTAACCGCAATAAATACCTATAACTGCCATCCCCAAACACAGAAGAGAACGCATCCATGCCAGCACTACTCGGTCTCAGTCCTCTGAGTAAAGCGCTATCCATGCGAAAGGCCCTGAACATCAACCTTCTCCCCAGCGCCCTGGCCCTCGCCGTGTCGCTGCCGGTAGCCGGCTATGTACAGGCCCAGGAGATCGAGCTGGACATCCCCGTGCAATCTCTGGGCAGCGCCCTGCAGGAATTCGGCCGGCAGACCAACCTGCAGGTGCTGTACAGCCCGCAGGACGTGCAAGGCAAACAGAGCACCGCGGTGAAGGGCAAGATGGATGCGCAGCGGGCTATCGGCATCCTGCTGGGCGGCAGCGGCATCCGCTACAGCCTGCAAGGCAACTCGCTGACCCTCAGCGCCGCCAGTGCCAGCAGCGAGGGCCTGGAGCTGAGCCCGACCCAGGTCACCGCCAACCAGCTGGGCAACGTGACCGAGGGCACCGGTTCCTACACCCCGGGCACCATCGCCACCGCCACCCGCCTGCCGCTGACCTTGCGCGAAACCCCGCAGTCGATCAGCGTGGTCACCCGCCAGCACATGGACGACTTCGCCCTCAACAGCGTCGACGCCGTCATGCGCCATACCCCGGGCATCACCGTGTCGTCCTTCGACACCGACCGGACCAACTACTACTCCCGCGGTTTCTCGATCAACAACTTCCAGTACGACGGCATTCCCTCCGCCGTGCGCAACGTGGCCTATTCGGCGGGCAACACCCTGAGCGACATGGCCATCTACGACCGCATCGAGGTGCTCAAGGGCGCGTCCGGCCTGCTCAGCGGCGCCGGCTCCCTGGGTGGCACCATCAACCTGGTGCGCAAGAAGCCCACCGCCGACTTCCAGGGCCACGCCACCCTGGGCGCAGGTTCCTGGGACAACTATCGCAGCGAACTGGATGTCAGCGGCCCGCTGACCGAAACCGGCAACGTCCGCGGCCGGGCCGTGGCCGCCTACCAGGACAAGAATTCGTTCATCGACCGTTACTCGAGCAAGAACTCGGTGTTCTACGGCATCGTCGAGTTCGACCTGTCGCCCGATACCCTGCTGACCGTGGGCGCCGACTATCAGGACAACGACCCCAGGGGCTCCACCTGGTCCGGCAGCTTCCCGCTGCTCAACTCCAAGGGCGAGCGCAACAGCGCCAAGCGCTCGTTCAGCAACGCCACCGACTGGAGCAGCTGGCAGCAGTACACCCGCACCGTCTTCGCCACCCTGGAACACGACTTGGGCGACGGCTGGGTGACCAAGCTGCAACTGGACCACAAGTACAACGGCTATGACGCGCAGATGGGCTCGATCCAGTTCGACCAGCCCCAGCCCGACGGCAGCGCCGAAATCAACGCGCAACGCTACAAGGGCGACACCACCAGCGACTCGGCCGACCTCTATGTCAGCGGCCCGTTCAGCATGCTCGGCCGCGAGCATGACCTGGTGCTGGGCGGCTCGATCAGCAAGGCCCACTGGAAAGGCAAGGGTTACTGGGACGAAACCTTCTCGGTGCCCAACCGCGTGGACTACAACAACTGGCACGGCAACCTGCCCAAGCCCGACTGGGGCCCGGTGTCGCAGCGCTCCGACGACGTGATCCGCCAGACCGGTGCCTACATGACCACCCGCCTGAACGTGACCGACGACCTGAAAGTGCTGCTGGGCGGGCGCGTGGTCAACTACAGCCAGACCGGCCTGACCCCGAGCTTCACCGAGTCCGGGCGGTTCATTCCCTATGCCGGGGCGATCTACGACCTGAACGAGAACTTCTCGGTGTACGCCAGCTACACCGACGTGTTCATGCCCCAGGAGAACTACTACCGCGACAGCAATCGCAAGCTGCTTGAACCAGACGAGGGTGAGAACTACGAAATCGGGATCAAGAGCGACTTCTTCGACGGTCGCCTGAACGCCAGCCTGGCCTATTTCGAGGTCAAGGAAAACAACCGCCCAATAGCGGATGACGACTTCAACAACAAGAACCCGACTCTTCCATACGCATACAAGGGCAGCAAAGCGACCACCAAGGGCTACGAACTGGAAGTTTCCGGCGAGCTCACCCCGGGCTGGCAGGTCCAGGGCGGCTACACCCACAAGGTGGTGCGCGACGACAACGATGTGAAGCTCTCGACCTTCGAGCCCGAAGATCAGCTCAGCCTCTACACCACCTACAAGCTCACCGGCAACCTGGACAAGATGACCGTCGGCGGCGGCGCGCGCTGGCAGAACAAGGCCTGGCAGCAGATCTGGAACAGCCCCAAGAACAGGAATGAAGACATCACCCAAGAATCCTACTGGGTGGTGGACCTGATGACCCGTTACCAGGTCACCAAGAACCTGTCGGCGACACTCAACGTCAACAACATCTTCGACAAGTACTACTACACCAACGTCGGTTTCTATAACTCCGCCATCTACGGCGAACCGCGCAACGTCATGGTCACCACCCGCTGGGACTTCTGATCCCGACGCCCCGCGTCTCCCCGCGCCCTGGAAAGGTCCTGCCTTCCCGGGGCGTTTTTTTTGCCTGCGATGCCTGCCGTAAACCTGACCACGCGATATGCCTGTGCCCGGGTTACGACCGCTGCGCGCTCGAGCGCAGCCTCGCCAGGGCTCGGCAGCGGCTACAGGGCCATGCACGGCTCCGGATCGGACGGGCTGTCGTAGCCGCTGTCGAGCGCAGCGAGGCTGCGATCGGGGCGCAGCCCCGTAAAACCTGACGATGCGGTGGGCCTGGGTTGCGCGGTACCCGGGGGGCGACCGCTGCGCGCTCGAGCACAGCCTCGCCTAGGCTCGGCAGCGGCTACAGGGGCCGGGTAAAAAAACGCCCCCGGTCACGGGGGTGGCCGGGGGCGTTTCTGTTACTGCCGGGGTTACGCCAGGGCGGCGGCGAAGCTTTCGATGAACTCGGCGTTATCGATGATCCGGTCGTGGTCGGTATCGATCACCACCGAACGCGCCACGCAGGACTGGCCGATGACCTGACGCATGCTCGCCTCGATCAGCTCCCGCTGCTGCCCGGCCCGGCTCAGGCCGGCCCACCAGCAACTGAGCGGCGCCTTGATCGGCTTGAAGTCGGCCTGTGCCATGCGCTGGGTCAGGGTCCGGTCGACATCCCAGGAGATCGCCGCCTCGTTACCGCGCAGCAACTCTTCCCGGATCTCGCGGAAGGCCTCGCCCAGGGTCTGTTCGGCCCAGGCGCAGAAGCGGTTCCACTGCTCCGCCTCGTCCGTCGACTCGGCCTGGCACGCCAGCCAGGACTCGCGGATCGCCTCGGCGAACCCGGCGAACATCACCCCGAGCAAGGCCACCCGCCGTTCATTGGCCGAAACCTCGCGCTCCTCGCCAACCACCACCGCGTCCCAGTAAGACTTGAGCCAGAACGGCGGTGCCGAGTCGATCCAACCCACCAGTTCCACCTGCCGGCCTGCCTGCTCCAGGGCGTAGGCGACTTCCATCGCCAGGTTGCCGCCCAGGGACCAGCCGGCCAGGCGGAAGGCGCCCTGGGGCTGCGCCTCCAGCAACTGCCGGGTGTAGTCCTCGACCATGGCAGCCCAGGCCGGCACTTCGGCGCCTTCCTCGGCCAGGGCTCGGCAGATCACCCCCAGCACCGGCCGCTGCTCCCGCAGCGCCAGGGCCAGCGCCTTGTAGCAGTGCACCGAACCGTAGCTGGGGTGGAACAGGTACAGCGGCGTGCCCTGGGTCTGGCTGTTGAGCGGGACGATCAGCGAGCTGCGCGCCTGGCCTTGCAGGCAATGGACCTGGCCGCGCACGGTGGGGTTGAGCATCAGTTGGCTGACCGACAGGCCGATGCCGCTGGCCTTGCGGATCCGCTCCTTGAGCCTCAGCACCAGCAGCGAATGGCCGCCCAGCTCGAAGAAGTTGTCGTTCAGGCCCACCCGCTCCACGCCCAACACCTCGCTCCAGATCGCCGCGAGTTGCCGCTCCAGCGCGCTGTGCGGCGCCTCATAGGCCTGCGCGGCCTGTTGCGCCTCCGGCGTGGGCAACGCCTTGCGGTCCAGCTTGCCGTTGGGGCTCAGGGGCATCCGCTCCAGCAGCAGCCATTGCGCCGGCACCATGTAGTCCGGCAACTGCGCCGCCAGGTGTTCGGCCAGGGTTTCGCGCCAGTCGTCCCGCGCCTCCTGCAGCACCAGGTAACCCACCAGATGCTTGCCCTCCACTGCCAGCACTGCTGCCTCGCGCACCAGGGCGTGTTCCAGCAGGCGCGCCTCGATCTCGCCCAGTTCGATGCGCAAGCCACGCAGCTTGACCTGATGGTCGATCCGACCGGCGTACTCGATCACCCCGTCGGCGCGGTAGCGGGCCAGGTCGCCAGTGCGGTACATGCGCTCGCCGCTGACGAACGGATGGGCAACGAAACGTTCGGCGCTCAGGGCCGGCCGCCGGTGGTAACCACGGGCCAGGCCGACGCCGCCCAGGTACAGCTCGCCCAGCACGCCCACCGGCACCGGTTCGAGGTTGGCGTCCAGCACATGGCAGCCCAGGTTGGCGATCGGCACCCCGATCGGTACCCCGTCGCGGCCTTCGTCGACGCAGGTCCAGTGGGTGACGTCGATCGCCGCCTCGGTCGGGCCATACAGGTTGTACAGCGCAGCCCCCGGCAGTTTGTCGAAGACCTGCTGCTGGGCATCCACCGGCAGGGCTTCGCCACTGCAGACGATGCGTTGCAGGCTGCGGCAGGCGGCCACGTTCGGATCCTGCAGGAAGGCCTGCAGCATCGACGGCACGAAGTGCAGGGTCGTGACCTGCTGCCCCTCGATCAGTTGCACCAGTTGCTCCGGATCGCGGTGAGCCCCCGGCGCCGCCACCACCAGGCGCGCGCCGGTCATCAGCGGCCAGAAGAACTCCCACACCGACACATCGAAACTGAACGGGGTCTTCTGCAACACCGTGTCGCGCGCGTCCAGCCCATAGGCTTCCTGCATCCAGCACAGGCGGTTGGTCAGGGCTGTGTGACGGTTGCCCGCGCCCTTGGGTTGCCCGGTGGAGCCGGAGGTGTAGATCACATAGGCGAGGTTCTCCCCGTCCAGCTCGATGCCCGGGTTGTGTTCGCCGTAGCCTTCGAGCCACTGCTCGCCCGGCTCCAGCACCAGGCTCTGCAGCCCGGCCGGAATCGGCAAGTGCGCCTGCAGATGGGCCTGGGTCAGCAGCAGTTTCACGCCGCTGTCCTCCAGCATGTAGGCCAGGCGGTCGCGGGGGTATTCCGGGTCCAGCGGCACATAGGCGCCACCGGCCTTGAGCACCGCCAGCAGGCCGACCACCATCTCGATGGAGCGCTCCACCGCCAGCCCCACCAGCACATCGGGACCGACACCGGCGGCGATCAGGCGATGGGCCAGGCGGTTGGCGCGACGGTTCAGTTGGGCATAGCTCAGTTGCTGTTCACCGAAGGCCAGCGCCGGAGCGTCCGGGCTACCCAACACCTGATCCTCGATCAACTGGTGCACACAGCGTTGCAACGGGTAATCCCGGGCGGTGGCGTTCCAGTCGTGGAGCATGCGTTGGCGCTGCACGGCCGGCAGCGACGGCAGGTCCGCCAGGCGCTGCGGCGCGGGGCTGGCCAGGGCCAGCAGCAGTTGCTGGAAGTGCTCGCCCAGTTGCTCGATGTCCTCGCTGCCGAAGGCCTGAGGGTCGTAGTTGAATTCCAGGCCCAGGGTCTCGCCGATGGCCAGCAGCACCGTCAACGGGTAGTGGGTCTGCTCCAGGCTTTCGATGGCGCCGAAGCGCAAGCCTGCCGGCGAGCCCTGCTCCAGCGCCTCGGACACCGGGTAGTTCTCGAACACCAGGATGCTGTCGAACAGCGCCTCGCCCCCCAGCCCGGCCCAGCGCTGGATCTCGAACAACGGCGTGTGTTCCTGCTCGCGCAGGCGCAGGTTCTGTTCCTGCAACTGCTGCAGCCACTGCTCCACCGGCATCTGCGGCTCGGGCGTGGCCACCACCGGCAAGGTGTTGATGAACAGGCCGACCTGCTGCTCGATGCCATGCAGCTCCGCCGGGCGCCCCGCCACCGTCGCGCCGAAGGCCACGGTGCGCTGCCCGGTATGGCGCTGCAGCAGCAACAGCCAGGCGCCTTGCACCAGGGTGTTGAGGGTGACCTTGCGGCCCTGGGCGAAGGCCTTGAGGCCCTCGGTCTGCGCGCGGTCGAGGCCCAGGCGGTGCGCGCCGTTGACCGGCGCGGTCGCCGCGTTCCGAGCCTTGCCATCGAGAGCCCCGCGAGCCAGCCGCGTCGGTTCTTCGAGCCCGGCCAGCTGGTCTTTCCAGAAGGTCTCGCTGAGCCCGCGGTCCTGGGCCTGCAGCCAGGCGATGTAGTCGCGATAACGCCCGAGCGGCGCCCGCGGAGTCTCGCCGGCATAGTGTTGCAGCACCTCGCCGAACAGCTGCGAACCGCTCCAGCCGTCCATCAGGATGTGGTGATTGGTGTAGATCAGGTGATGGCTGTCGGCTGCAGTGCGCACCACCACCAGGCTCAACAACGGCGCCTGTTCGAGGACAAAACCCTGGATCCTGGCCGCTTCGGCCAGTTGCTCGAGAGCCTGTGCCCGGTCCGGGCGATGCTGCCAGTCATACTCCACCAGCGGCACCTGGCGCTGCTTGTAGACCACCTGCAGCGGCTGGGTCAGTTCGGCCTGCCAGAGGAAGCCGCTGCGCAGGATCTCGTGCTGCTCCAGCGCCAACTGCCAGGCCGCCTGGAAGCGCCCGACATCCAGGCCCTGGACATCGACCCGCATCTGGTTGATGTAGTCGCCCGAGCCCTGCCCGTACAGGGACTGGAACAGCATGCCCTGCTGCATCGGCGACAGCGGATAGATGTCCTCGACCTGCGCGAGCGGCAAGCCCAGGCCGTCCAGTCGTTCCTGGCTCAGCGGTGCCAGAGGGAAGTCCGACGGCGTGGCGCCACGGTGCTCGGGCTGGCAGCAATGCTCGATCAGGGCCTTGAGTTCCTCGGCGTAGTCGTCGGCCAGTTGCTGGATGGTCGCCTTATCGAACATCTCCTGGCTGAAACTCCAGTTCAGGTTCAGCTCGCCGCCGTACACCTGGCCGTTGATTTCCAGCCAGTTGCCCAGGGAAGCCTCCGGGCTCTGCTCGGCGCCGGCGAAGTCGCCGGACGGCGCGAACAGACCTTCGGCCTCGCCGCCGTCGAAGCTGGCATCGAACTGGCCGAGGTAGTTGAAGGTGATCCGCGGCCGTGGCAGTTGCCCCAGCGCCTCGCGGATCCGCGGACTGCCCAGGTAACGCAGGGCGCCGAAGCCGATGCCCTTGTCGGGGATCGCCCGCAGCTGCTCCTTGATCGCCTTGAGCGAGTCGGCCAGGGTCGGCGCCGGCACCAGCTTCACCGGGTAGATACTGGTGAACCAGCCCACGGTGCGGGTCAGGTCGATGTCGTCGAACAGGTCTTCGCGGCCGTGGCCTTCCAGGCGGATCAGGGTCGATTCATGGCCGCTCCAGCGGCCGATGACCCGGGCCAGGGCGGTCAGCAGCAGATCGTTGATCTGAGTGCGATAGGCCGCCGGCGCGTCCTGCAACAGCTGGCGGGTGAAGGCCTGGTCCAGGTGGGTGGTCACGCTCAGCGCGTGGCGGTTGCTCAGGCTGGCGTGGGGGTTGGCGCACGGCAGCTCGGCCCGGGCGTCCTGCAATTGCCCCTGCCACCAGGCCAATTCGCGCTCCAGGGCCTCGCCCCGGGCATGGTGCTGCAGGCGCTGGGCCCAGTCGCGGGTCGAGCTGGTCTTGGCCGGCAAGACCACGGCCTCGCCCGCGGCCAGTTGGCGGTAGGTGCTCTGCAAGTCTTCCAGCAGGATGCGCCACGACACCCCGTCCACCACCAGGTGATGGATCACCAGCAGCAGGCGCTGGGAACCGTCGGCCAGTTCGGCGAGCACCGCGCGCAACAGCGGGCCGGCGCCGAGGTCCAGGCTGCGCTGGGCCTCTTCGCCGAGGGCAGCGAGTTCCTCGACGCCCTGCAGGGTGCTCTGCCACAGCACCCGGTCGGCCTGGTGCTGCTCGGCCGGACGATAGCTCGCCTGCCAGCCGGCGCCGTCCGCGACGAACTGCGAACGCAGCGCATCGTGCTGCACCAGCAGCGCTTGCAGGGCCTGGGTGAGGAGCGCCGGGTCCAGGCGCTCATGGGTGCGCAGCACCACCGACTGGTTCCAGTGATGACGCTCGGCGATCTCGTCCTCGAAGAACGCCTGTTGGATCGGCAGCAGCAACAGCTCGCCGCTCAGCGCCGCCTGATCGATGACCAGCCCCTCGGCGCCCTGGCGCGCGACCGCGGCCAGGCTGTGCACGGTCTGGTGCTGGAACAGGTCCTTGGGGGTGAAACGGATGCCGGCCTGGCGGGCGCGGCTGACCACCTGGATCGAGATGATCGAGTCGCCGCCCAGTTCGAAGAAGTTGTCGTTCAGACCGACCTGGGGCAGGCGCAGGACCTCGGCCCAGATCGCGGCGATCTGCTGCTCCAGCTCGCTCTGTGGCGCCACATATTCTTGTTGCAGCAGGCTGGCGTCCGGCTGCGGCAGGCCCTTGCGATCGAGCTTGCCGTTGGGGGTCAGGGGCATCTGCTCCAGGAACATCAGGTGCGCCGGCACCATGTAGTCCGGCAGCCGCGCCTTCAGTGCCCGGCGCAGGGCTTCGCGGCAACCGGCCTGGGCGGCGCTATCGCTGGCCACTGTCGGATCCAGCGCGACGATATAGCCCACCAACTGCTTGCCGCTCGGCCCATCCTGGGCCACCACCACCGCTTCGCGCACCACGTCCTGTTCGCGCAGGCGCGCTTCGATTTCCCCCAGCTCGATCCGGAAGCCACGGACTTTCACTTGATGGTCGACGCGCCCCAGGTAATCCACCACCCCATCCGGCCGGCCACGGGTCAGGTCACCGCTGCGATAGGCGCGGCTGCCCGGCTTGCCAAATGGATCGGGCACAAAACGTTCGGCAGTCATCGCCGGACGCTCCAGGTAACCCCGGGCTACGCCCTCGCCACCCAGGTACAACTCGCCGGCCACGCCAATCGGTTGCAGGTTCAGTTGCGCATCCAGCACGTAGCCGCTGCGGTTGCCCAGCAGTTCGCCAATCGGTGCGTAGGCCGCGCCACAGGGATCGCCCTTGCGGGCTTTCCACAGCAATGGGGTGACCACGGTTTCGGTCGGGCCGTAACCGTTGAACAGGTAGGTCGGACGCAGCGCGCGCCAGGCCAGGTCGTAGCTGGACTGGGCCACCGCGTCGCCGCCGAAGCAGTACACCCGCACCGCCGGTGGGTTGCCGTCGCGTTCGGCGTGCTCGGCCAGCTGTTGCAGGTACACCGGCGGGAACACACCGACGGTCACACCATGGCGCTTCATCTGCTCATAGGTGTGTTCCGGCAGCCACAGGCTGTCGTCGCGGATCAGCACCCGGGCACCGTTGATCAGCGGGTGCATCCAGCCTTCGTGGGAACCGTCGAAAGCGAAGGACATAAAGTGCAGTTCGCAATCCGCCGCGGTCATTTCATAACGCTCGCCGGTGGCGATGATATGCGCCACCAGCGGCCCGTGGGACACCGCTACGCCTTTCGGCATGCCGGTGGAGCCGGAGGTGTAGATCACGTAGGCCAGGTTGTCGCCGTCCAACTTCACGCTCGGCGCTGTGTCGTCCTGCCCTGCCCATTCCTCGCTGCGGTCCACCGCCAGACTGTCGAGCCCTTCCGGGATCGGCAAGCGTTGCTGCACCGCGGTGTGGGTCAGCAGCAGCTTGGCGCGGCTGTCCTGCATCATGTACAGCAGGCGATCCCGCGGGTACTCCACGTCCAGCGGCACATACACGCCACCGGCTTTCAGCACCGCGAGGAACGCCACCATGATCTCGGCGCTGCGCGGCATGGCGATGGCCACCCGCACTTCCGGGCCGACGCCCCGGGCGATCAGCGCCCGGGCCAGACGGTTGGCGCGGCTTTCCAGCTCGCCATAAGTCAGCTGCTGGTCACCGAACAGCACCGCCACAGCGTCAGGATTTTCCCGCGCGCGGTCGGCCACCAGTTCATGCACAAGACGCTGGGCCGGGAAGCCGGAATCGGTGCGATCCCACAGGGTCAGGATCTGCTGCCGCTCGGCATCGTCCAGCAGGTTCAGCTGGCCGATGCTCTGCTGCGGATCGGCGACCATGGCCTGCAACAGGTTCTGCCAGTGCCGCGCCATGCGTTCCACGGTGGCCGGCTCGAACAGGTCCTGGGCATAACCCAGGGAGGCCCAGATCCCCTCCTCGGCTTCCTGGATATCCAGGTCCAGGTCGAAGTGCGCGGTGCGGCTGTCCCACTCCAGGCCCTCGACCCGCAGGCCGGGCAGTTGTTGCTCGGCGCGCCCGCCACGGGCCTCGGTCTGGTGGTTGAACATCACCTGGAACAGCGGGTTGTGGCTCAGGCTGCGCTCCGGCTGCAGCGCTTCCACCAATTGCTCGAATGGCAGGTCCTGATGGCTCTGGGCTTGCAGGGCGCGTTGCTTGGTCTGTTGCAGCAACTGGGCGACGCTCATCTGCCCGTCGATATCGGCCTTGAGCACCTGGGTGTTGACGAAGAAGCCGATCAGGCGCTCGGTCTCGACCCGGTTGCGATTGGCGATCGGCACGCCGACGCGCACGTCTTCCTGGCCGCTGTAACGGTGCAGCAGGGTCTGGAACGAGGCCAGCAACAGCATGAACATCGTCACGCCCTGTTGCTGGGCCAACGCCTTGAGTTGCATGGCCAGCTGCGCGTCCAGGTCGATGCCCAGGCGCGCGCCGCGATGGCTTTGCACCGCCGGGCGCTGATGGTCGAACGGCAGTTCCAGCACCGGCTGCTCGCCGCCCAACTGCTCCACCCAATAAGCCAGCTGGCGCTCGCGCTCGCCGGCGTCCATCCAGTGGCGCTGCCAGACGGCGTAGTCCGCGTACTGGATCGGCAGGGCCGGCAATTCCAGCGCCTGGCCTTGGCTATAGGCGCCATACAGCTGCACCAACTCATCGACCATGATCTGCATCGACCAGCCATCGGAGACGATGTGGTGCTGCACCAGCACCAGCACATGCTCGTCCGCGGCCAGGCGCAGCAGCCGGACCCGCAACAGCGGCCCCTGCTCAAGATTGAACGGCCGGGCGATCTCGGCTTCCACCAGCGACTTGAGCCGCGCCTCGTCAGCCTCGCCCTGCTGGATCTCGACACCGGCGGCGGCCGCGATCACCTGCAGCGTACGCTGGCCATCGTGGTGCAAGTGGGTGCGCAGGCTTTCATGCCGCGCCAGCAGGGTGTCGAAGCTGCGTTGCAGGGCAGAAAGGTCCAGCCGGCCCTTCAGGCGCAAGGCGCTGGGGATATGGTAGGCGGCGCTTTGCGGCTCCAGCTGCCAGAGGAACCACTGGCGCTCCTGAGCATAGGACAGGGCCAAGGGCTGCTGGCGATCCACCGGCAGCAGGGCCGGCGCCTGCCCGCCCTCGACGGCGCTCGGCAAGGCGCGCACGAAACCGTCGAGGCGCGGCTGTTCGAACAGGGTCTTGAGCGGTACTTCCAGGCCCAGGGCGTGGCGCAGGCGCGACACCACCTGCATGGCCAGCAGGGAGTGCCCGCCCAGTTCGAAAAAGTGATCGGTGAGGCCCACACGCTCGGCCCCCAGGATATCCGCCCAGATCGCCGCCACCTGTTGCTCCACCGCGCTCACCGGCGCGATCCAGGCTGGCTGCGCCTGGCTGGCGTCCGGCTTGGGCAGGGCCTGGCGGTCCAGCTTGCCATTGGGGTTGAGCGGCAGGCGGTCGAGGAACAGCAGGTGCGCCGGCACCATGTAGTCCGGCAATTGCTCGCGCAGCAGTGCCTTGAGCTGTTCGCCCAGGGCCTGATGGTCTTCCGCCGAGGCCAGCGGTTGCGCCGCCACCACATAGCCGATCAGTTGGCTGTCGACAGCCAGCAGCACCGCTTCGCGCACCTCGGCCTGGGCCAGCAGCAGCGCCTCGATTTCCCCCAGTTCGATGCGGAAGCCACGGATCTTCACCTGATGGTCGACCCGGCCGACGTACTCGATCACCCCATCGGCGCGGTAACGGGCCAGGTCGCCGGTGCGGTACAGGCGCTCGCCGCTACTGGAGAACGGATCGGCCACGAAGCGCTCGGCGGTCAGCGCCGGACGTTGCAGGTAGGCCCGCGCCAGGCCGCTGGCGCTGCCGATATAGAGTTCGCCCACGGCCCCCAGCGGCGACAGGTTGAGGTCGCGGTCCAGCACATACAGGGCGCGCCCCGGCAGCGAACGGCCGATGGGGCTGGCGGTGGCGCCCACCCCTTCGTGACCGGTGCTGCAGTCCAGCACGCTGGAGACCACCGTGGCCTCGGTCGGACCATAGGTATTGAGCAGGCGCACCTGCCCCAGGCCGGCCCGCAGCCATTGGGCCGGGCCGTCCAGCGGCATGGCTTCGCCACCGATATGGATCTGCCGCAGGTTCCCGTAGGAACGCGGGCCGGCCGCCAGGCAATCGAGCAGGAACAGGTTCCAGTAGGCGGTCGGCAAGTCGGCCAGGGTGATGCTCTGGCGGATGATTTCGTTGTACAGCCGGGCGCTGTCCCACAGCTCCGGCCCGCGCAGCACCACGCTGGCGCCCCGGGTCAGGGCCGGGTACAGCTGCTCGACGAAACCGTCGAAGTTCAGTGTGGCGAACTGCAGGACGCGATCATCCCGGGTCAATTGCGAATACCCCGCGGCGATGCCGGCGAACTCGCCCAGGGCGCGGTGATCGATGGCCACGCCCTTGGGCTTGCCGGTGGAGCCGGAGGTGTAGATCACATAGGCCAGTTGCCGCGGATCGAGCGCCAGGCCCGGATCGCTCTCGGCGCACTGCGCCAGTTGCGCATCCGCGCGGTCGAGCTCCAGCACCGCCAGAGCGGCCGGCAACGGCAGGCGCTGGCGCAGGTGGGACTGGGTCAGCACCAGGCGCACGCCGCTGTCGTCGAGCATGTGCACCAGGCGTTCGCGAGGGTATTGCGGGTCCAGCGGCACATAGGCGCCGCCGGCCTTGAGCACCGCCAGCAGGCTGACCACCATGGCGAAGGAACGCTCCACCGCGATCCCCACCAACACTTCCGGGCCCACCCCCTGAGCGATCAGGTAATGGGCCAGGCGGTTGGCCTGGCGGTTCAGTTCGGCGTAGCTCAGGGACTGCTCGTCCAGCACCAGGGCCACGGCCTCGGGATGCTGTTGCGCCTGGGCCTCGAACAGCCGGTGCACCGGGCCTTGCTCCAGGACGGTCGCGCCGGCATTCCATTCCCGGACCATGCGCTGCTGCTCCGCCGCGCTCAGCAGCGGCAGCTCGCCGATCAACGTCTGCGAGCTGGCGAGCATGCCGTGCAGCAGGCCCTGCCAGTGCTGCGCCAGGCGTTCGATGGTGCTGGCGTCGAACAGGTCGGTGGCGTAGTTCAGGGACGCCCAGAGGTCGTCGCCGGACTCCTGGGTGTCCAGGCTCAGGTCGAAGTGGGTGGTGTGGCTGTCCCACTCCAGGCCCTCGACCCGCAGGCCGGGCAGCTGCTGTTCACGACCCGCACCGCGGGCCTCGGCCTGGTGGTTGAACATCACCTGGAACAGCGGGTTGTGGCTCAGGCTGCGCTCCGGTTGCAGCGCCTCCACCAGTTGCTCGAACGGCAGGTCCTGGTGGGCCTGGGCTTCCAGGGCACGCTGCTTGGTCTGTTGCAACAGCTGGGCGAGGGTCATCTGCCCGTCGAGGTCGGCCTTGAGCACCTGGGTGTTGACGAAGAAGCCGATCAGGTGCTCGGTCTCCACCCGGTTGCGGTTGGCGATCGGCACACCGATGCGGATGTCCGACTGGCCGCTGTAGCGGTACAGCAGGGTCTGGAACGAGGCCAGCAACAGCATGAACAGGGTCACGCCTTCGCGCTGCGCCAGGCCCTTGAGGCTCGCCGCCAGGGCCGCGTCCAGCTTCAGGTCGAGGCGCGCGCCGCGATGGCTCTGCACCGCCGGGCGCGGATGGTCCAGGGGCAGCTCCAGCACCGGCTGCTCGCCGCCCAGCAGGGCGCACCAGTACCCCAGCTGGCGTTCTTTCTCCCCCGCTTCCATCCAGCTGCGCTGCCACAGGGCATAGTCGGCGTACTGGATCGGCAGCGCCGGCAGTTGCAGCGCCTGGCCCTGGACGTAGCCGGCATACAGCTGCACCAGCTCGGCCACCATCACCTGCATCGACCAGCCATCGGAGACGATATGGTGCTGCACCAGCACCAGCACATGTTCGTCCTCAGCCAGGCGCAGCAGCCGGACCCGCAGCAGCGGGCCCTGCTGCAAGTCGAAGGGCCGGGCGATTTCCGCTTCCACCAGGGCCTGGAGCCGGGCCTCGTCGGCGCCCTCGGCCGCGACCTGGACGATCTCGATCCGGGCCTCGGCGTCCACCACCTGCAGCGTGCGCTCGGCGTCCTGCCGCAAGCGGGTGCGCAGGCTTTCATGGCGCGCCACCAGGGCATCGAAACTGCGTTGCAGGGCCGCCAGATCCAGCTGGCCCTTCAGACGCAGGGCGCTGGGGATGTGGTAGGTGACGCTGTCGGGCTCCAGTTGCCAGAGAAACCACTGGCGCTCCTGGGCGTAGGACAGCGGCAGGCTGTCGACCAACTCGCGGGTCGGGGCAATCGGCAGCTGGGCGAAGCTCAGGCCGCGGCTTTGCAGGCGCGTGTAAAACAGCTTGCGTTGTTCCAGAGGCAGGCGAACGAAGCGAGACACCAGATCGATATTTTCATTGGAAAGCATTTGTTCAAATCGCCTCAAGTTCGCTCATGAATTGTCTTAGATCGTCAAAGTCGTCGGCGCTGCCCGAGCGGCAATCGCCGGCGGCCTTGGCGTAGGCCTGCAGCGACTCGGTCTGGAACAGCGCGGCCAGCGGCACTTCCAGGCCCAGTTCGGCCTGCACCCGCGAGGTGATCTGGGTCGCCAGCAGGGAATGCCCGCCCAGCTCGAAGAAGTGGTCGGTAAGGCCCACCCGCGGCAGGCCCAGGACCTCGGCCCAGATCGCCGCGATCTGCTGTTCCAGCTCGCTTTCGGGGGCCACGTATTCCTGTTGCAGCAGGCTGGCGTCCGGCAGTGGCAGGCCCTTGCGGTCCAGCTTGCCGTTCGGGGTCAGCGGCATCTGTTCGAGGAACATCAGGTGCGTCGGCACCATGTAGTCCGGCAGGCGCGTCTTCAGCGCCCGGCGCAGGGTGTCGCGGCAGGCGGCCTGGGCCGCGCTGTCCGCGGCCACGGTCGGGTCCAGCGTGACTATGTAGCCCACCAGCTGCTTGCCGCTCGGCCCGTCCTGGGCCACCACCACCGCTTCGCGGACGGCGTCCTGCTCGCGCAGGCGCGCTTCGATCTCGCCCAGCTCGATACGGAAGCCGCGGACTTTCACCTGATGGTCGACCCGGCCCAGGTAATCCACCACGCCGTCGGGACGGCCGCGGGTCAGGTCGCCGCTGCGGTAAGCGCGGCTACCCGGTTTGCCGAATGGATCGGGAACGAAACGCTCGGCGGTCAAGGCCGGACGTTCCAGGTAACCCCGGGCCACGCCCTCGCCACCCAGATACAGCTCGCCGGCCACGCCGATCGGTTGCAGATTCAACTGCGCGTCCAACACATAGCCGCTGCGATTGCCCAACAGCTCGCCAATCGGCGCATAGGCCGCGCCGCACGGATCGCCTTTGCGGGCTTTCCACAACAATGGGGTGACCACGGTTTCGGTCGGGCCGTAGCCGTTGAACAGGTAGGTCGGACGCAACGCGCGCCAGGCCAGGTCGTAGCTCGACTGCGCCACCGCATCGCCGCCGAAGCAGTAGACACGGACTGCCGGCGGGTTACCGTCGCGTTCGGCGTGCTCGGCCAGTTGTTGCAGATAAACCGGCGGGAATACGCCGACGGTCACACCGTGACGGTGCATCTGCGCGTAGGTGTATTCCGGCAGCCACAGGCTGTCGTCGCGGATCAATACCCGGGCGCCGTTGATCAACGGATGCATCCAGCCTTCGTGGGAACCGTCGAAAGCGAAGGACATGAAATGCAGCTCGCAATCCGCTGGAGTCATTTCATAGCGCTCGCCGGTCGCGATGATGTGCGCCACCAACGGACCGTGGGATACCGCCACGCCTTTCGGCATGCCGGTGGAGCCCGAGGTGTAGATCACGTAGGCCAGGTTGTCGCCGTCCAGCACCACTTGCGGCGCGCTGTCGTCCTCCCCTGCCCAATCCTCGGTACGATCCACCGCCAGGCTATCGAGCCCTTCCGGAATCGGCAGTTGCTGCAACACGGCGGTATGGGTCAACAGCAGCTTGGCCCGGCTGTCTTGCATCATGTACAGCAGACGATCCCGTGGGTATTCCACGTCCAGCGGCACATACACGCCGCCGGCTTTCAGCACCGCCAGGAAGGCCACCATGATCTCGGCGCTACGCGGCATGGCAATCGCCACCCGCACTTCCGGGCCGACGCCACGGGCAATCAGCGCCCGGGCCAGACGGTTGGCGCGGCTTTCCAGTTCGCCGTAGGTCAGCTGTTGGTCGCCAAACAGCACCGCCACTGCTTGCGGATTTTCCCGGGCACGGTCAGATACCAACTCATGCACCAGCCGCTGGGCCGGGAAGCCGGAGTCGGTGCGATCCCACAGGCTGAGGATCTGCTGTTGTTCGTTGGCGTCGAGCAGCACCACCTGGCCGACGCTCTGCTGCCGGTCGGCCGCCATGGCCTGCAACAGGTTCTGCCAATGCCGGGCCATGCGCTCGATGGTCGCCGCCTCGAACAGGTCGGTGGCGTAGTTCAGGGACGCGCGCAGTTCGGCCGGCGCCTCCTCGATATCCAGGGCCAGGTCGAACTGGGCCACGCCCTCCTCCCAGGTCACCACCTCGATATCCAGCTGCGACAGGGAGCGCAACTGGCTGTCGGCCAGGGTCACGCGGTGGTTGAACATCACCTGGAACAGCGGGCTCAGGCTCAGGCTGCGCTCCGGTTGCAACGCCTCCACCAGTTGCTCGAACGGCAGATCCTGGTGGGCCTGGGCTTGCAGGGCGCGTCGCTTCACCTGTTGCAGCAGTTGGGCGATGGTGGTCTGCCCGTCGATCTCGGCCTTGAGCACCTGAGTGTTGACGAAGAAGCCGATCAGTTGCTCGGTCTCCACCCGATTGCGGTTGGCGATCGGCACGCCGACGCGGATATCTTCCTGGCCGCTGTAGCGGTGCAGCAGCGCCTGGAACGAGGCCAGCAACAGCATGAACAGGGTCACGCCTTCAGCCTGGGCCAGGGCCTGCAGCTGCGCCAGCAGCGGCGCCTCCAGGGTCAGGTCCAGGCGCGCGCCGCGATGGCTCGGCACGGCCGGGCGCTGACGGTCGAACGGCAATTCCAGCACCGGCTGTTCGCCGCCCAACTCGCCGACCCAGTAGTCCAGCTGGCGCTGTTTCTCGCCGGCCTGCATCCACTGGCGCTGCCAGACCGCGTAGTCCGCGTACTGGATCGGCAGCTCCGGCAATTGCACGTCCTGGCCCTCGCTGTAAGCGGCGTACAGACGCACCAGCTCTTCCACCATCACCTGCATCGACCAACCGTCGGAGACGATATGGTGCTGGACCAATACCAGCACATGCTCGTCCTCGCTCAGACGCAGCAGCTTGACCCGCAGCAGCGGCCCTTGCCGCAGATCGAACGGCCGGGAAATCTCCGCCGCCACCTGGGCCTTGAGGCTCGCCTCGTCGGCCGCGGCCACTGCGATCTCGATGGTCGCCTCGGCGGCGATCACCTGCACCGTGCGCTCGCCGTCCTGCTGCAAATACGTGCGCAGGCTTTCATGACGGGCCACCAGGGTGTCGAAGCTGCGCTGCAAGGCCATCGGCTCCAGCCGGCCCTTCAGGCGCAGGGCGCTGGGGATATGGTAAGCGGCGCTTTCGGGCTCCAGTTGCCAGAGGAACCACTGGCGTTCCTGGGCATAGGACAGCGCCAGCGGTTGCTCGCGGCCGACCTTGCCGATCGCCGGCACCTCGCTGGCGACATTGCCCAGGGCCTTGACGAAATCCCCCAGCAGCGGCTGCTCGAACAGGGTCTTCAGCGCCACCTCGATGCCCAGGGCCTGACGCACCCGCGACACCACCCGGGTGGCCAGCAGGGAGTGGCCGCCCAGTTCGAAGAAATGGTCTTCCAGGCCGACCTGGGCGGCGCCGAGGATATCGGCCCAGATCGCCGCCACCTGCCGCTCCTTCTCGCTGACCGGCGGCACATGGCGTTTCTGCAACAGGCTGGCGTCCGGCTTGGGCAGGGCCTTGCGGTCCAGCTTACCGTTCGGCGTCAGCGGCATGCGCTCCAGGAACAACAGATAGGCCGGAACCATATAGTCCGGCAGCGACTCGCGCAGGGCCGCCTTGAAGCGCTCGCGCAGGGTCGCCTGCTCCGCTTCCGCGACAGTGTTGTGGGTGACCAGATAAGCGATCAGCTGATCGTTCTCGGCCAGCACCGCCGCTTCGCGGACCTCGGCCTGCTCGCGCAGGGCGCTTTCGATTTCCCCCAGCTCGATGCGGAAACCGCGCACCTTGACCTGGTGGTCGACCCGGCCGATGTACTCGACCACGCCGCCCTCGCGGTAACGCGCCAGGTCGCCGGTGCGGTACAGGCGCTCGCCAGTGCTGGAGAACGGATCCGGCACGAAGCGCTCGGCGGTCAACGCCGCCCGGCCGAGGTAACCACGGGCCAGGCCGACCCCGCCGATCAGCAGTTCGCCTGCCGCCCCCACCGGGCACGGCGCCAGGTCGGCGCTGAGGATGAACAGCGCGGTATTGGCAATCGGCCGGCCGACAAAGGGCTGGGCGTCGAACAACCGGCAGGCGGCCGACCAGATGGTGGTTTCGGTCGGGCCGTAGAGGTTCCATACCGTGCCTTGCAGGTCGAGCAGGCGCTGGGCCAGATCGCTTGGCAGCGCCTCGCCGCCGCACAGGCACTTGACGCCGCGCAGCAGGGAACGCCGCTCGCTGTCGAGCAACATGCGCCAGGTCGACGGCGTGGCCTGGACCACGCTGGCCGCCTGGGCCTGCGCCAGGTCGAGGATGGCTTCGGGGTCCAGCGACAGCTCCTTGTCGCCCAGCACCACGGTCGCGCCCACGCTCAACGGCACATAGAGCTCCAGGGCGAAGATGTCGAAGGAGAAGGTGGTCAGCGACAGCATCCGCGCCTCGCGGCCAATCTCCAGGGTGCCGGCCATGCCGCTGGCGAAGCTGCTCAGCGCCTGATGGCGGACCATCACGCCCTTGGGCTTGCCGGTGGAACCGGAGGTGTAGATCACATAGGCCAGGTGCTCCGGCGCCAGGGCTACCTTGGGATTCTCGACGCTGAACAGCGCGTCGACCGCCGGATCGTCCGCCAGCAGCACCCGCGGGCCGCTCGGCAGTTGCAGGCGCTGGCGCACAGGCTCCTGGGTCAGCAGTACCCGGGCACGGCTGTCTTCGAGCATGAAGGCCAGGCGTTCGGCCGGGTATTGCGGATCGAGCGGCACGTAGGCGCCGCCGGCCTTGAGGGTCGCCAGCAGGCCGACCACCATCGCCACCGAGCGCTCCAGCGCCACCGCCACCAGCACGTCCGGGCCGACCCCGGCGTCCAGCAGGCGATGGGCCAGGCGGTTGGCGCGGCGGTTCAGCTCGCCGTAGCTCAGGGCTTCGCCGTCGAATTGCAGGGCAATCGCCTCAGGCCGGGCCAGCGCCTGGGCTTCGAACAGCTGGTGCACGCCCTGCCCCTGGGGGTAGGCGGTCGCCGTGGCATTCCAGTGCTGCACCATCTGCTGCCACTGCGGTTGGCTCAGCAGCGGCAAGTCATCCAGGCGCGCCGTGGCCTGGGTGACCACGGCCCGCAGCAGGTTCTGCCAGTGTTGCAGCAGGCGCTGGGCGGTGGCCGCGTCGAACAGGTCGGTGGCGTAGGTCAGCGACGCCCACAGGCCGTCGGCGGTCTCCTGGGTGTCCAGGTTGAGGTCGAACTGCGCGGTATGGCTGTGCCACCCCAGGCCCTCCAGCGCCAGGCCAGGCAATTGCCGGGCGTTAGCGGCAGCGCTCTGGTGGTTGAACATCACCTGGAACAGCGGGTTATGGCTCAGGCTGCGCTCCGGTTGCAGGGCCTCCACCAGTTGTTCGAACGGCAGGTCCTGATGGCTCTGGGCTTGCAGGGCGCGGTGCTTGACCTGTTGCAGCAGGCCGGCAAAGGTCAGTTGACCGTCGATATCGGCCTTGAGCACCTGGGTGTTGACGAAGAAGCCGATCAGGCGCTCGGTTTCCACCCGGTTGCGGTTGGCGACCGGCACGCCGACGCGGATATCCGCCTGGCCGCTATAGCGGTACAGCAGGGTCTGGAACGAGGCCAGCAACAGCATGAACAGGGTCACGCCCTGCTGCCGGGCCAGGGCCTTGAGCTCCGCCGCCAACTCTGGCTCCAGCGCCAGGTCCAGGCGCGCGCCACGGTGGCTCTGCAGCGCCGGGCGCGGACGGTCCAGGGGCAATTCAAGCACCGGCTGCTCGCCGCCCAGCAGGTGTTGCCAGTAGTCCAGCTGGCGCGCCTGCTCTCCGGCCTCCATCCACTGGCGCTGCCACAGGGCGTAGTCGGCGTACTGGATCGGCAGCGCCGGCAGTTGCAACTCCTGGCCCTGGCTGTAGGCCGCATACCACTGCACCAGCTCGTCGACCATGATCTGCATCGACCAGCCATCGGAGGCGATGTGGTGCTGCACCAGCACCAGCACATGCTCCTCTTCGCTCAGACGCAGCAGGGTGACCCGCAGCAGCGGCCCCTGCTCCAGATCGAACGGCCGAGCGATCTCCTGCTCCACCAGGCTGGCCAGGCGGATTTCGTCGGCCTCCTGCAGGTGGATCTGGACGGAGCTGGCGGCATCGATCACCTGCCAGGTCTGCTCGCCGTCCTGCAACAGGCGGGTGCGCAGGCTTTCATGGCGCGCCACCAGGGCATCGAAACTGCGCTGCAGGGCAGACAGATCCAACCGGCCTTTCAGGCGCAGGGCGCTCGGCACATGGTAGGCGGCGCTTTCGGGATCCAGCTGCCAGAGGAACCACTGGCGTTCCTGGGCATAGGACAAGGCCAGCGGCTGGCCCCGCTCCAACACCCGCATCGGTGGCGTATCGGCGCCTTGCACCGCGGCGCATGCCGCGGCAAACGCGCCCAGGGTCGGCTGTTCGAACAAGGTCCGCAGCGGTACTTCCAGGTTCAGTTCATGACGCACCCGGGAGATGACCCGGGTGGCCAGCAGCGAATGCCCGCCACGCTCGAAGAAGTGGTCGCCGAGGCCGATCGGCGCGCTCTGCAGCACCTCCTCCCAGATCGTCGCCAACTGTTGCTGCAAGTGGGTTTGCGGGGCCTCATAGACCTTGGTGCCCTGGTTCAGGTCGGGCTTGGGCAGGGCCTTGCGGTCCAGCTTGCCGTTGTTGTTCAGCGGCAGGCGTTCGAGCAACAGCAGGTGGCTGGGCAGCATGTAGTCCGGCAACGAGCGGGCCAGGGCCTGCAGCAATTGCTCGCGGTAGGCCTGCTGCAGCGCTGGGGTCACCTGGGTTGGATCGCTGGCCACCACGTACGCCACCAGCTGCGCGCCGGACGGGCCGTCCTGGGCGATCACCGCCGCCTCGCGTACCTGTTCCAGGGCTTGCAGGCAGGCTTCGATCTCGCCCATTTCGATGCGGAAACCACGGATCTTCACCTGGTGGTCGATACGCCCGACGTACTCCAGGTCCGCGCCGTGGTAGCGCGCCAGGTCGCCGCTGCGGTACAGCCGCGCCCCCGGCTCGCTGGCGAACGGATCGGGCAGGAAACGCTCGGCGGTCAGGCCCGGGCGGTCGAAATACTGTTGCGCCAGACCGGACGCTGCGCCGATGCACAGCTCGCCGACGCCGCCGGCCGGCAACAGCTGGCCGGCGCTGTCGAGCACATACAGCGCGCGGCCGCCGATGGCCCGGCCGATCGGCACGCCAAAGGCATCGCTGGCGTCTTCCAGGTGGCACTCATGCACGCTGGAGACCACCGTGGCCTCGGTCGGGCCGTAGGTATTGAGCAGGCGCACATGGCCCAGCCCGGCCTCGTGCCACAGGCGCAGGCCTTCCACCGACATGGCCTCGCCGCCCACGTGGACTTGGCGCAGGCGGCCCAGGGAACGCTTGGCGTCGAGCGCGCATTCCCGGGCCAGCAGGTACCAATAGGCGGCCGGCAGGTCGGCCAGGGTCACGCCATGGCGCACCACTTCGTCCGCTAGCTGGCCCACGTCCCACGGCTCGTCGCCGCGCATCACCAGCGCCGCGCCGACACAGAGCGGCGGATAGCACTGCTCGACAAAACCGTCGAAGCTGGCGGTGGCGAACTGCAGCACCCGGTCCTCGGCGCTCAGCCGCGAATAATCGGCGGCGGTCTGGCAGAACTCGCGCAACGCGCCATGGGCGATAGCCACGCCCTTGGGCTGGCCGGTGGAGCCGGAGGTGTAGATCACATAGGCCAGGTCGCTGGCGGTGGCGCGGTTGTGCGGATCGCTGTCGGCATAGGCCGCCAGCTCAGTGGGCAAGTCGCCCAGGTTCAAGCGTGGCAAGGTGGCCGGCAACACCAGGTCCGGCAGCAGCCCGGTCTGGCACAGCAGCAGGTCCAGGCGGCTGTCCTCGAGCATGTAGGCCAGGCGCTCGGCCGGGTATTTCGGGTCCAGCGGCACATAGGCCGCGCCGCTCTTGAGCACCGCCAGCAGGCTGACGATCAGCTGCGGGCCACGCCCCATGGCCAGGCCGACCCGTTGCCCGGGGGCCACGCCCTGCTCCAGCAAACGATGCGCCAGGCGGTTGGCCAGGGCATTCAACTGGCCGTAGCTCAGGCGTTGCTCACCGGCTTGCAGCGCCAGCGCCTCCGGCGTGGCGGCGGCCTGGGCGGCGAAGCGCTGATGCACCAGTTGCTCGCTGTGCAGCTGCAATGCCACCGGCTGGCTGAGGGCGAGAAGCGCCCCGTGGCCGGCCGCGTCCAGCAGGCGCAGTTCGCCCAGTGCAGCTTGCGGCTGGCTGACCATCTGCTCCAGCAGGTGCAGCAGGTTGGCGCCCAATTGCGCCACCTGGATCTCGCTGAAACGCGCCCGGTCATGGCTGAATTCCAGGCGCAACCCGGCGCCGAGCTCGATGCCCAGGGTCAGCGGATAGTGGGTACGTTCATGGTTGTGCAGCGCACCGAAGCTCAGGCCGGCCGGCGCGCCGCCCTTGAGGGCCTCGGCCACCGGGAAGTTCTCGAACACCAGCAGGCTGTCGAACAGCGCCGTGCCCTGCTGCCCGGCCCAACCCTGGATGTCGTAGAGCGGCACGTGTTCGTACTCGCGCATGCTCAGGTTGAGCGCTTGCAGCGCCGTCAGCCACTGCGCCAGCGGCTGGTCCGGCGCCGGCGCGCAGACCAGCGGCAGGGTGTTGATAAACAGCCCCAGTTGCTGCTCGATGCCCGGCAAGGCCGCCGAGCGCCCGGACACGGTGGCGCCGAACGCCACGCAATCCTGGCCGGTATAGCGTTGCAGCAGCAGGCCCCAGGCGGCCTGGATCAGGGTGTTGAGGGTGACCTTGTGCTGACGGGCGAAGTCCGCCAGGCGCTGGGTCGCCGCCGCGTCCAGGGCCAGGTGCTGCTCGGCACTGCCGCTGCCGTCCACCGGCGGGCGCAGGGCCTCGGCCAGCAGGGTCGGAGTCTGCAGCGGCGCCAGCGCGGCCTTCCAGAACTGCTCGCCGGCTGTGCTCGACTGCTGCTGCAACCAGCCCAGGTAATCGCGGTACTGGCCCAGCGACTGGCCTGGCGTTTGCCCGGCATAGTCCTGCAGCACTTCGGCCAGCAGCTGCGCGTTGCTCCAGCCGTCCATGAGGATGTGGTGGCTGGTGTAGATCAGGTGCCAGGCCGCGTCACCGCGGCGCACCAGTTGCAGGCGCAGCAGCGGCGCGCGGTCCAGCTCGAAACCGCGGTCGCGCTCGGCGCGGGCCAGGGCGTCGAGGTCGGCGTCGCGGTCCTCGATCACTTGCAGTTGCAGGTCGACCTGACGCCGCACCACCTGATGGGCGACCTCCAGCCCTAGCCAGTGGAAGCTGCTGCGCAGGATCGCGTGGCGGTTCAGCGCGGCTTGCCAGGCACGCCCGAAAGCGTGGATATCCAGGCCCTGGATATCCAGGCGCAGCTGGTTGATATAGGCCTCGGCCTGGGGCTCGTACAAGGTGTGGAACAGCATGCCCTGCTGCATCGGCGACAGCGGATAGATGTCTTCGATGGCGCCGCTGTCCGGCGCCAGGGCCTCCAGTTGCTCTTGGCTAAGGCTCGCCAGCGGGAAGTCCGACGGCGTGGCCTGGCCGGCCGGAACGCTGCAGCAATGCTCGATCAGCCCCTGGAGTTCGGCGACATAGGCATCGGCCAGCCGCTGCACGGTGGCGTCGTCGAACATCTCGCGGCTGAAGCCCCATTGCAGCGCCAGCTCGCCGCCGTAGACCTGGCCTTCCAGGGTCAGCCAGTTGGCCAGCGGCGCCTCGGGGTCCTGGGCCCGGCCGCTGCGTTCCGCGGCCGGGACCCACAGCGCGGTATCGTCGAACTGCCGGTCGAACTGCCCCAGGTAGTTGAAGGTGATGCGCGGCGCCGGCAGCGCCTGCAACAGCTCACGGCCGCCCGCCGCGCCCAGGTAGCGCAGCAGGCCGTAACCCAGGCCCTTGTCCGGCACGGCGCGCAGTTGTTCCTTGATCGCCTTGATCGCGCCCGGCAGTTCGGCCTCGGGTTGCAGGCGCACCGGGAACAGGCTGGTGAACCAGCCGACCGTGCGGCTCAGGTCGATCTCGGCGGACAGATCCTCACGGCCGTGGCCTTCGAGCTGGATCAGCGCCGCCGGCTGCCCGCTCCAGCGGCACAGCACCCGCGCCAGCGCGGTCAGCAGCAGGTCGTTGACCTGGGTGCGATAGGCCGCCGGCGCCCGTTGCAGCAGTTGCTGGGTCAGCGCGCTGTCGAGCCGCGATTCGATCTTGCGCTCCAGGCGGTTTTGCAGGCCGCCCTGTGGGTTATCGCACGGCAGGTCGGCCCCGCCCTGCTGCTGCGCCTGCCAGTACGGCAGTTGCGCGTCCAACTGTGCGGCCTGGGCTTGCAGCTGTGCAGCCCAGGCCTGGTAGGCGCTGGTCTTGGCCGGCAGGGCCGGTGTCTGGCCCGCCGCCAGTCGCTCGTAGGCCTGCTGCAGGTCTTCCAGCAGGATTCGCCACGACACGCCGTCCACCACCAGGTGATGGATCACCAGCAACAGGCGCTGGCTGCCGTCGGCCAGTTCCACCAGTGCGGCGCGCAGCAGCGGTCCGTTCTGCAGGTCCAGGCTGCGCTGGGCCTCGTCGCACAGGGCGGCCAGGGCTTCGGCGCTGTCGGCCTGGCACTGCCACAGGCCGCTCTCGCCCGACACGGCGCCGTGGCTTTGCTGCCAGCCGTCGGCGCCCTGGGCAAAGCGCAGGCGCAGGGCATCGTGGTGTTCGAGCACCGTGTTCAGCGCACCGTCCAGCCACTGCGCTTGCAGGCTCTGGCGCGGGGTCAGCAGCAGCGACTGGTTCCAGTGGCCACGCTCGGCAATCGCCTGCTCGAAGAAGTACTGCTGGGCCGGGGTCAGGATCACCTCGCCGCTGACCGGGCCCTGGTCGATCACGCTCTGGCTTTCGAACACCGCCGCCAACGCCAGGCTGCGCACGGTCTGGTACTGGAACAGGTCCCGCGGGCTCAGGCGGATGCCGGCCTGACGGGCACGGCTGACCACCTGGATCGAGATGATCGAGTCGCCGCCCAGTTCGAAGAAGTTGTCTTCCAGGCCGACCTGCTCCAGCCCCAGCACCTCGCCCCAGATCGCCGCCAGGGCTTTCTGCAGGGCGTCTTCGGGGGCGATGAAAGCCTGCTGCGACGCCGCTTCCGGCAGCGGCAGCGCCTTGCGGTCGAGCTTGCCGTTGGCGGTGACCGGCAGTTTCGCCAGGGGCACCAGGTAGGTCGGCACCATGTATTCCGGCAGGCTGCCCAGCAGCCAGGCCTTGAGTTGCTGCTGCCAGTCGGCCGCCGGTTCGGCGTCTTCCAGCACCAGGTAGCCCACCAGTTGCTTGCCCCCCGGCACCAGCACCACCGCCTCGCGCACCAGGGGGTGCTGCAGCAGCCGGGTCTCGATCTCGCCCAGTTCGATGCGCAAGCCGCGCAGCTTGACCTGATGGTCGAGGCGGCCCAGGTATTCGATGACCCCGTCGGCGCGCTGGCGCACCCGGTCGCCGGTGCGATACAGGCGCGCGCCGGCCTCGAACGGGCTGGTGACGAAACGCTCGGCGGTCAGGCCTGGGCGGCGGTGGTAACTGCGGGCCAGGCCGGCGCCGCCCAGGTACAGCTCGCCGGCCACGCCCGCCGGCACCGGCGACAGCTCGGCGTCCAGCACATAGGTGCGCAGGTTGGCGATCGGCCGGCCGATGGGCACGCTGTGGGCACCCTCGTCGACACAGGTCCAGTGGGTCACGTCGATGGCCGCTTCCGTCGGGCCGTAGAGGTTGTACAGGCCGGCAGCAGGCAGCTTGGCGAACACCTGCTGCTGGGCATCCAGGGGCAAGGCTTCGCCGCTGCAGACGATGCGCTTGAGGCTGGAACAGGCCTGTACGCCCGGCTCGTGGATAAAGGCCTGGAGCATCGACGGCACGAAGTGCAAGGTGCTGATGCGGTGTTGGACGATGGTCTCGATCAGCCGCGCCGGCTCGCGGTGGGCGCCCGGGGCGGCCACCACCAGGCGCGCGCCGGCGAGCAACGGCCAGAAGAATTCCCAGACCGAGACGTCGAAGCTGAACGGGGTCTTTTGCAGGACCGCGTCGCTGGCGTCCAGGCCGTAGGCCTGCTGCATCCAGCACAGGCGGTTGACCAGCGCGGCGTGGCTGTTGCCGGCGCCCTTGGGCTTGCCGGTGGAACCCGAGGTGTAGATCACGTAGGCCAGGTTCAGCGGCTGAGTCATCTGCGCCAGCGGTGCTTCGCTGTAGCCGTCCAGCCAGTCCCGCTCCTGGTCCAGGCCCTGATCGAGGATCAGGGTTCTGACCGCCTCGGTCGGCAGTACCGGCAGCAGCGAACTTTGCGTCAGCAGCAGGCCGATGCCGCTGTCCTCGATCATGTAGGCCAGGCGCTCCTGGGGGTATTCCGGGTCCAGCGGCACATAGGCGCCGCCGGCCTTGAGGATCGCCAGCAGGCCGACCACCATTTCGATGGAGCGCTCGATGCAGATCCCCACCAGCACGTCGGGGCCCACGCCCTGCTCGCGCAACAGGTGCGCCAGCTGGTTGGCCCGGGCATCGAGCCGGGCGTAACTCAGCTCACGCTCGGCGAACACCAGGGCCGGGGCCTGGGGCGTGCGTTGCACCTGCTCTTCGATCAACTGGTGCAGGCAGCGCTCGACCGGGTAGCGGGCCTCGGTCCGGTTCCACTCCTCGACCAACTGCTGGTGTTCGGCGGCGGCCAGCATCGGCAGCTCGCCGATCCGCTGGGCGCCATCGGCGACCATCGCCTGCAACAGGCGGGTCCAGTGCTGCGCCATGCGCTCGATGGTGGTGGCGTCGAACAGGTCGTTGGCGTAGGTCAGCGCGGCCTGCAGCCTGCCGGACTTCTCGAAGGTGTCCAGGGTCAGGTCGAACTGGGTGGTGCGGCTCTGCCATTCCACCAGGCCCAGCTCCAGGCCCGAGGCGGTGCTGACCGTGGCGATATCGGCAACCTGCGGCTGGTGGTTGTACATCACCTGGAACAGCGGGGTGTGGCTCAGGCTGCGCTCCAGCTTGAGGGCTTCCACCAACTGTTCGAACGGCAGGTCCTGATGGGCCTGGGCGCCGAGGGCGGCTTCCTTGACCTGTTGCAGCAGGTCGCCGACCCGGGTCTGCCCGTCCAGCCGGGTGCGCAGCACCTGGGTGTTGACGAAGAAGCCGATCAGCCCTTCGACTTCCGCACGATTACGGTTGGCGATCGGCACGCCGACGCGGATGTCGCCCTGCCCGGTGTAGCGGTGCAACAGCACATTGAAGGCGCCGAGCAGCAGCATGAACAGGGTCACGTTGTGCTGCTTGGCGGTGGCCCGCAGTTGCTCGGCCAGGGCCGGCTCGATGGCGAAGTCGTAGCGGGTGCCGCGATAGCTGGGCATGGCCGGGCGCGGATGATCGGTGGGCAGCTCCAGCACCGGATGCTCATCCCCCAATTGCCCCTGCCAGTACTCCAGCTGGCGCGCCTGCTCCCCGGCTTCCAGCCAGCGGCGCTGCCACAGGGCGTAGTCGCTGTACTGGATCGGCAAGGCCGGCAATTGCGGGGTTTCCTGACGCTCATGGGCGTCGTAGAAGCGGATGAACTCGTCGATCAGCACGTTCATCGACCAGCCGTCGGAGACGATGTGGTGCAAGGTCAGCAGCAGCACATGCTCTTCGGCCGCCAGTGGCAGCAGCTTGACCCGCAGCAGCGGGCCGGTGCCGAGATCGAACGGCAACAGCGACTGGCGCTGGGCCTCAGCCGCCACCGCCTGTTCCCGGGCCTCCGGCGCCAGGGCGCTGAGGTCCAGCGTTTCCACCGGCACCGCGACCTCAACGGCTACCTGCTCCAGGCGCTCGTCGGCATGGCGCTGGAACACCGTGCGCAGGGTTTCATGGCGCGCCACCAGACTGGCGAAGGCCTGCTCCAGGGCCGGCAGATTCAAGGCACCGCGCAGGCGCACCGCGCCCGGCAGGTTATAGGCGCCGCTGTGGGGGTCCATCTGCCAGAGGAACCACATGCGGCGCTGGGCATAGGACAGCGCCTGGCGATCCGCGGCGGCGATCCCGGCCGGAATCGGAAACAACGAAAAGTCGATGTTTTCCGCCCGCAGACCATCGAGGAACAGCCGCCGTTTTTCCAGCGGCAGCTCGATAAATCGACTGGCGAGTTTCAGGGACTTTTCAGCATTCATCTGGCTTCATCCATAGGCATTGGGTATCGAGCAAAGGCTCGGCTATCCCTACGGAACGGATGGGCCTGGGGAAAAATTAACCCCCACGGCGGCGCGCCAGACCGCGGCCCGCCGTTAAATTCCACGGTGGGCGACTCGTCAAGACAAGACCATCCCTTGCCCAAGGTCGCCCTCATGTCTTCTGCCACCTCCCTGGCCGGCTTGCTGGCCAACAGCCCCCTGGCGAACGGCTTGCGCAAACTGGTCGGCGCCGGTAGCCGCCAGCCCCGCGCCTACCGCCTGATCAACGTCGAACTCAAGCGGCGGATCGACCTCAGCCCGAGCCTGGCGCGCTTCGTGTTCAGCGGCGAGGACGTCGCCCACACCCGCACCCTGGCACCGGACCAGCGCATCAAGCTGCTGTTTCCCGGCACCGACGGCTGCCCGCCCGACCTGCCCCGCGAAGGCGACTGGCACGCGGCCCGGCGCAAGCTGCCGGCGGACCGCCAGCCGCCCATGCGCACCTACACCATCCGCGCCCTGCGCGCCGAGCCCGCGGAGCTGGAGGTGGACTTCGTGCTGCACGGGGTCAACGGCCCGGCGTCGCGCTGGGCAACCCACGCCAAGGTCGGCGACCACCTGCAGATGGCGGTGCCCAACAAGGCCTTCAGCGGCGACCCCGGCGGCTACGAATGGCAACCGCCGGCCGGCATCCGCAAGGTCCTGCTGATCGGCGACGAAACCGCGCTGCCAGCCATCGCCGGGATTCTCGAAGACCTGATGGAGTACCCGGTGCCGCCGGATGTCCAGGCGTTCATCGAGGTGCCCCACGAAAGCGATTGCCTGGCCCTGCGCCACCACCACCAGACCCGCCTGAGCTGGCTGCCCCGGGATGTGCTGGGGGCCAGCCATGGCGAGGCGCTGCTGCATGCCGCCCGGGAACTGGCCGAGCTGCCCGCGCCGAGCCGGCACTCCCGCGCCCTGAAACCCCAGGAGAACAGCGACGAGCTGCGCCCCTGGGATTCGGCGACCCCTGCGGACAACAGCTTCTATGCCTGGATCGCCGGCGAGTCGGGCACGGTGATGAAGATCCGCCGGCACCTGATCAACGAGCGCGGCCTGGAGCGCGGCAACCTGGCGCTGATGGGCTACTGGCGCCTGGGCCGCTCGCTGGACTGATCCTTCCCCACACACCACAAGACCCGGCGCCAGGTGCCGGGACTTCGGTGTTCGCCGCCTCTTCAGTCGGCCAACGCCAGCCGCCCGTGCCGGCGCCGATGGGGTTCCAGGTGGTCCTTGAGCAGGCGCAGCACCTTGGCTTCGTGTTCATGGATAAAGAAGTGCCCGCCGGCCAGCATGTCCAGCGAGAAGCTGCCGCTGGTTTCCCGGCGCCAGGCCATCAGTTGTTCGGTGCTGGCCCGGTCGTCCTTGCCGCCCAGTACGTGCACCGGGCACTGGAGCGGGGTGCGCTGTTGCGGGCGGAAGCTGCCGCACAGCAAGAAGTCGGCGCGCAGCACCGGCAGGGTCAGGCTCATCAGCTCCCGGTTGGCCAGCACCTCCTCGCTGGTGCCGTTGAGGGTGCGCAGCTGTTCGATCAGTTGCGCATCGCTTTTCGGCTCGCAGAGGTCGCGGTCGTACTCGCGGCGCTCGCTCGGCGCCGCAGTGCCCGAGGCGAACAGTGCCAGCGGTTCGGCGCCGCCCAGCTGGCGCAGGGCATGGGCCATCTCGCAGGCCAGCAGCGCCCCCAGGCTATGGCCGAACAAGGCGTAGGGCGCCTGGGTGTGTGCCAGATGCTCCCTGGCCAGTTGCCGCGCCAGCGGCGCCAGGTCGGTCTGCAAGGCTTCGCCGAAACGCGCGCCCCGCCCCGGCAGTTCCACCGGCGAAAGCTTCAGCCATTCCGGCAGTTTGCGCCGCCAGCGGCTGTAGACCATGGCGCTGGCCCCGGAATACGGCAGGCACAGCAGCGTCAGCTGGGTCACGGTGTTCCCCTTGAAAAAAACGATGGTAAGGAGTGAACGTGCCGCCTGGACGGCAAATTAGTCGCGGCACCGCCAACACTCCTACCGTCGATCGTCGGCGTGTGCCCCATCGGCGTCAGGCCCTGGGGCACCTGGTCGACCGCTCCCGAGGGCTGGTTGCATCAGGTGGAGTCGGTGTCCACCTCGCTGTCGGTGAATGTCTGGGTCGACTCCAGGCGCGGCGGGTAAGCCTCAGGCCAGCGCCAGCTGGCCGCAGGTCAGCCGGCGCCAGCTCTGCACCGCCGCCCCGAGCACCACCGCCCCCGCCGCCAGCGCCACCCAGAAGCCGCTGCGCGCACCGAAGGCATCCACCAGCCAGCCGGAACCGGCGGCGCCGATGGCCACGCCGATGCTCAGCCCGGTGATCAACCAGGTCAGGCCTTCGGTGAGCTTGGCCGGCGGCACTATGTTCTCCACCAGGGCCATGGCGACGATCAGGGTCGGGGCGAAGAACAGGCCGGCGACGAACACCGCCAGGGACAGGCCGAAAATGTTGCTCGCCAGCAGCAGCGGCAAGGTGGTCACCGCGGTGGCGATGCCGCCATACATGAACAGCCGGGGCAGCGGGATCTCCAGTTTCAACGCGCCGAAGGCAATGCCCGCCAGGCAGGAGCCGATGGCGTACACCGACAGCACGATGCTCGCCGCCGCGGGTTGTCCCTGCTGCTGGGCGAAGGCCACGCTGACCACGTCCACCACACCGACTATCACCCCCATGGCGATCATCAGCAGCACCAGCAGGCGCAGCTCCACGGAACGGATGATCGAGCCGTGGTGCTGAGGCTCATGGGGGTGCACCGGCGGCTCGGTCGCCCGCTGCGCCACCAGCGCAGTGACACCGATGGCCAGCATCAGCAGCGCCGCCAGCGGCCCGGCCTCGGGGAATACCGCCACGCACAGGCCCACCGACAGCGGTGGACCGACGATGAAGCACACCTCGTCGAGCACCGACTCCAGGGCGTAGGCGGTCTGCAATTGCGGCTGGCCGCGGTACAGCTCGGTCCAGCGGGCGCGGACCATGGCCGACATGCTCGGCATGCAACCGGCCAGGGCGGCGAACAGGAACAGCGTCCAGAGCGGCGCCTGCAAACGGGTGCACAGCAGCAACGCCAGCAACGCCCCGCCGCCCAGGCCCGCGGCGATCGGCAGCACCCGGCCCTGGCCGAAACGGTCGACCATGCGCGACACCTGGGGCGCGCAGAACGCCGTGGCCAGGGCGAAGGTGGCCGCCACCGAACCGGCCAGCGCGTAACCGCCCTTGAGTTGCGAGAGCATGGTGATCAGGCCGATGCCGGTCATGGAGATCGGCATCCGCGCAATCATCCCCGCCACCACGAAAGCGCGGCTGCCGGGGGCGTTGAACAGCTCGCGATAGGGATTTGCCATAGTCGGTACACCTTTTTCTGAGGGCGGTAACTTGCCAGAAAAACACCGCAGGGAAAAAATACATACGGTGCGTATGTTAAAATCATGAAAACATACGCGCCGTATGTCAAACCCTTTATCAGTCTCCTCCCACACACAAGAGTGCCTGCCATGAGCCCGCGTCAACGCGCCGAGATGATCGAGGAAACCCGCGGCAAACTTATCGCCAGTGCCCGCCAGGCGTTTGGCAGCCTGGGTTATGCCAACACCTCGATGGACGACCTGACGGCCGAGGCCGGCCTGACTCGAGGTGCCCTGTACCACCATTTCGGCGACAAGAAAGGCCTGCTGGCGGCGGTGGTCGAACAGCTCGACGCCGAGATGGACCAGCGCCTGGACGCGATCTCCCGCGGCACCGACGACCTCTGGGGCGCCTTTGCCCAACGCTGCCGCACCTACCTGGAAATGGCCCAGCAGGCGGAGATCCGGCGCATCATGCTGCAGGACGCCCGCGCCGTGCTGGGGGACCAGTTCGAGGCCAGCGAAGAACGCTGCGTGTGGTCCTTGAGCGCCCTGCTCGATGAGCTGATGCAGGCCGGCCTGGTCGTCCCCGCCCCCAGCGAGGCCCTGGCACGCTTGATCAACGGCAGCCTGCTCGACGCCTCGCTGTGGATCGCCCGGGACGAGCAGCCGGGGCAACGCCTGCAACAGGCCCTGGCCGGGCTGGCGGTATTGCTGGAGGGGTTGCGGGTGCGCTGACCAGGCTGCGCTCGAGGTCGGCGGCATTCCGACGCAGTCCTCGCCAAACCTGGGCCCGCGGTTTGTCAGGAAGAACCAGTTGCCCGGTTCACGGCCTCCGGCCGATCGCAGCCTCGCTGGCGCTCGGCAGCGGCTACAGGGGCCACGTGGGGTATCAGCAAGAACGGTTCGCGGCGACGGCGGTTTGCAGGCAGAATAGGCCGCCCGGCCTGCTCAAGGACTGCCATGCGCCAGGTACTGCTGATCATCGATGTGCAACCTTCGTTCAACCCACCGGACTGGCTGGTGGACGGCATCGACGCCCTGCTCGGCCAACTGCCGTCAGTGGCCACGGTCGAGCGCCACGACGAAAGCCAAACCCCCTTCGCCCGCCAGCTCGGCTGGCAACCCGCGCCGGACGACGACAGCCTGGTCGCCGCCGACCGGGTCTTCATCAAGCATGGCTACGCCCCCACCGCCGAGACCATCGACTACCTGCGCAGCCTGGCCCCCGAGCGGGTGCTGGTCTGCGGCATCCAGACCGAGACCTGCGTGCTCGCCGCCGGCTTCGCGCTGTTCGACGCCGGCCTGCAACCGACCCTGATCACCGACCTGACGGTGGGCTCGTCGCTGGACCGCAGCGGCCAGCTCGGGGTGCGCTTGTGGCAGCACCATTTCAAGCACCTGACCACCCGCGCCGAGCTCTTTAGCTACTAGCTCTTGGCCTCCTTGCTCATGACTTGGCGGGAGCGAGCCGGCTCGCGATCAGGCGTTCGGCCCTGCAACAAAAATCGCAGCAATGCCATCACGTTGATATCATTCATTGCCTTGGCGGCGCCCACTTCTATCGGCTATCGCGCTGCCCTCTCTGGAAATGGAATCCTCATGTATCTCGTGCGTCCCCTGGCCATCCTGGCCCTTGCCCTGTCCACCTCCGCCTGTACCGTCTTCGTCCGTTCCGCAGCGGTTTCCCATAGCCAGGCCGACCCGGTCCCCCAGGATCGCCTGCTGGCCAACCAGAGCCCATCCGCCGGCCCGGCCAAGGTGGTCATCACCCGGGATGAAGGCATGAACGCCATGGGTTGCTACGTGGGGGTCAAAGCCAATGGCACCCTGATCGGCCGCTTCGCCGCCGAAGAAACCGCCACCTTCTACTTCCCCGCGGGCGTGGTGGACATGACCGTGATCCAGGACCCGCAAGGCGGCGGCCTGTGCGGCAAAGGCTGGCTGCCCGGGGTGACCACCTCCCATCTGCTGAGTGCGCAAAAGCCGTACTACATGCGCATCAGCACCGGTAACTATCGTCGGCCGAGGATCCTGCAAACCGACGACTGAGCCAGCCATCGGCCTGTGGCTTGAGCCATCGCGCCGAGCTACGGGCCGCTGTCGTTTTCTGCCCCACTCCCACGCCCACGAGGAATCAGGCATGAGTTACTTCGTACATATCTCCTTCGATCTCAAGAATGCCAAGGCTTCGCCTCACGGCACCCATGCCTACAAGCTGATCGGCAAGGCCCTGGAAAAAATCGACTACGCCAAGGTGGTCAAAGGCAAGCGCAAGAAAACCGAAACCAAACTGACCGCCAACACCTTCATCGCCGAGTTCGAGAAGGCAGGCGCACACCAGACCGACATCACCCAATTCGTCACCAAAGAGCTGCGAAAAATATTCAAGACCTATCAAGTCGAAGAGAAATACTTCATTTCCACCGGCACCCAGTGGGCCTGGAAGATCGGCAAATTCAGCAAGAAGAAATAACCGGCCCAAGAACGCAGACAGGCCCCGCCGGCCAACGAGGCACTGGCCTGGCGCGCGGATTGAGCTAAGGTTCTGGCTTTCCTTGCCACTGGATCCGCCATGAGCCGCCCTCTCCCTGTCCAGTACGTCCAGACGCCGCGCCTGCGCATCGCCTACGAACACCACGGCCCCGAAGGCGGCGAGCCGGTGATCCTGCTGCACGGTTTTCCCTACGACCCGCGCAGCTACGACCAGATCGCCCCCGAGCTGGCGGCGCGCGGTTATCGGGTGATAGTGCCGTACCTGCGCGGCTACGGCCCAACCCGTTTCGCCGGCCCGGCCATCATGCGTTCCGGGCAACAGGCGGCGCTGGGCCAGGACCTGCTGGACCTGATGGACGCCCTGGCCATTCCCCGGGCCGCCCTCGCCGGCTACGACTGGGGCGGTCGCGCCGCCTGCATCGTCGCGGCCCTGTGGCCCGAGCGGGTGCGCTGCCTGGTGAGCGCCGACGGCTACAACATCCAGGACATCGCCCAGGCCGGCGAGCCCCGGGCGCCGGAGACCGAGCACCGGCTGTGGTACCAGTACTACTTCAATACCCGGCGCGGGGTGGACGGGCTGAGCGCCAACCGCCGCGAGCTCTGCGAGCTGCTGTGGCGCCTGTGGTCGCCGACCTGGGAACAAGGCCCGGCCCTCTATGGGCAGAGCGCGCCGTCCTTCGACAACCCGGACTTCGTCGAGGTGGTGATCCACTCCTATCGCCATCGCTTCGGCTATGCCCCCGGCGACCCGGACCTGGAAGCCATCGAGCAGGCCCTGGCGCAACAGCCGCCAATCCGCGTACCGACTATTTCCCTGTGCGGCGCCGACGACGGGGTCGGCCCGGTCATCGAGCCGGACCCCGACATCGAGCTGTTCATGGCCGGCTACCAGCGGCGCGTGCTGCCCGGGGTCGGGCATAACGTGCCCCAGGAAGCGCCCCGGGCCACCCTCGAGGCCCTGCTGGAGTTGCTGCAAGGCGCTTGAAGGGGGGCAACGGGCGCAGGCGCGCCAGGGAAAAATCGGTACACTGCGCGGCTTCGATACCCCCCACAGGACATGGAATGTTATCCGCCGCTTCTCCCCGACCCGGCCTGCGCCGGGCCCTGGTGCTCTGGCTGTATGCCGCCGGCGCCGGCCATCTGCTGGTCGGCCTGCTGCTGACCTGGGCCGGCCACAGCACCCTGTTCGACGACTACCTCGCCAGCATCGAACACGCCTTCTGGGGCGCCGCCGCTCCCGCGCCAGGCCGGGCCCAGCAAATCTGGTGGCTGGGGCTGTTCGGCGCCACGCTGCAAAGCTACTCCCTGTATCTGCTGGCCCTGGTGCACCTGGGCGCGCGCCTGCGCAGCCCGGCGGCCTGGGCCTGGCTGATGGCCGGCATCCTGCTGTGGGCGCCCCAGGACATGTGGCTGTCCTGGCAGATGCACATGCACGCCCACCTGTGGATCGACAGCCTCGCCCTGCTGGTCCTGCTGCCGCCGTTACTGTGGCTGTACCGCCACGACCGCCGGACCTGCGCTCTTCCCTCGTAAAAGGACTTCACTATCGTGGCTGATCTGCCAATCCTGCACGGGGCCATCGCCCTGTTGCTCGCCCAAGGTGTGCTCGGCGCCCTGGACACCCTCTACCATCACGAACTCACCGTGGCCCTGCCGCAACGCCACAGCGCCCGCAAGGAGCTGGGCATCCATGCCCTGCGCTCGTGCTTCTACGGGGTGCTGTTCATGGGCATCGCCCACCTGGCCTTCCAGGGTGTCTGGGCACTGGCGATCGCCGTGCTGTTCGCCCTGGAAATCGGCCTGACCCTGTGGGACTTCGTGGTGGAGGACCGCAGCCGCAAGTTGCCGGCCATCGAGCGCATCATGCACACCGTGCTGGCGATCAACGCCGGGGCCTTCTTCGCCCTGTACGGCTTGCAACTGCTGGAGTGGTCGCGCTTGCCCAGCGCCTTGAACCCGATCGACCTGGGCTGGCAAGGCTGGGCCCTGAGCCTGTTCGCCATCGGCGTAAGCGCCTCGGGGATTCGCGACGGCCTGGCAGCGTTGCGCCTGCAGCGCCAGGGCCAGGCGACCAATCCCTTCGCTGGCGGCCCCGGCAAGCGGGTGCTGGTCACCGGCGGCACCGGTTTCATCGGCGAGACCCTGGTCAACCAGCTGCTGGATGCCGGGCACACCGTCTGCGTGCTGGCCCGCGACCCGCTGCGCGCCGCCTACCTGTTCGACGGCCGCGCCCGCTGCCTGCGCTCCCTGGACAAGCTGGGCCATGGCGAAGTGTTCGATGTGATCATCAACCTGGCCGGCGCCCCGGTGGCCGGGCCGCGCTGGTCGGCCAGGCGCCAGGCGCAATTGCTGGCCAGCCGGGTCGGCACCACCGAGGCCCTGCTCAACTGGCTGCAACATGCCCGGCACAAGCCAGAGCTGTGGATCCAGGCTTCGGCCATCGGCTTCTACGGCGTGCGCGACGCCAGCCAGAGCCTGGACGAAAACGCCGAGCGCGGTACTGGCTTCATGGCCGACCTGTGCGCGCGCTGGGAGTCCTCCGCCGAACCGGCGGCCCGCTTCGGCGTGCGCCAGGTAGTGCTGCGCCTGGGCATCGTATTCGGTCCCGGCGGCGCCCTGAAACCCTTGCTGATGCCCTTCTACTTCGGCTTTGGCGGGCGCATGGGCGATGGCCGGCAGATCATGAGCTGGGTGCATCGCGACGATGTGCTGCAGGTGATGGCCCGGGCCATCGACGACCCTGCCCTGACGGGCACCTACAACCTGGTGGCGCCGGACGCGGTGAGCCAGGGGCACTTCGCCGAGACCGCCGGCAAGCTGCTCAAGCGCCCGGTGTGGCTGCATGTGCCGGCCGCGCCGGTGCGGGCCCTGGCGGGGGAAATGGCCCAGCTGTTCTTCGATGGCCAGAAGGTGGTGCCGGCACGCCTGCTCCAGGCCGGCTATCGCTTCCGTTACCCGACCCTGGACGCCGCCCTGCGCGACCTGACCTGAGGACTGTCGATGAGCAAGCCCCTGTTGTACCTGCTGGCGGGCAATGGCAGCGCCGCCAACTGGTGGGACGATGCCCTGCCGCACTTCCGGCGCTATCGGGTAGAGCCCCTGGAACTGCCGGGGTTCGGCGACAACCCACAAGCGCCCTGCGGTGACCTGGGCGAATACGCCGAGGCCCTGCTGGGCATGACCGTCCCGGGCGGCGCCATTGTCGCGGTGGGGGTCAGCGCACTGATCGTGCTGCACGCCTTGCAACGTCGCCCCGGGCATTTCTCGCGCAGTGTGCTGCTGTCGCCGGTGGGGGCCTTTCTCTGGCAACGACGCTTGCCGGCGCTGATGTCGCCGCTGCCGGTACGCCTGCTGATTCATGGCTTGCTCAGCCGCAGGCCCGAGTGGTTCGCCCACAAGTTTTCCCGGCAGCCGTGGACGCCAGCGCAGTACCGGCGCATGGGCTCGGGTTACGCCCGCTGCCGGGCCTTCGTGCCGTTGTGGGAGCAGTTGCGGGCCGACACCGCGCTGCCGCTGCTGGAGTGGATCGCAGACCCGGTGGAGCTGGTCTGGGGCGACCAGGACCGGCTGCTGGGGATTACCCAGGCCGCGGCCTGGTCGGCGATCCTGGCCCGGGCCGACCTGCGGATCAGCCTCCAGCCGGGCTGGGGTCATTACCCCTGGATCGATGCGCCCGCCGCGTTCGTCGCCTGGCTGGAGTCCGGCGACAAGGGCTTCGTCGCCCACACCAAGGGCGGTCGCCTGCGCCTGGCGGAACTGGCCGGCCAGCCGGTGCCCGGCGCCCTGTCCCTGGACAGCCCCAGCGACCCGCGCCTGCCGGCCCTGCTCGGCAGCCAGCCCGAGGCCCTGTGGGCCGTGCGCTCCTCCAGCTACGGCGAGGACCAGGCCGACTCGGCCAATGCCGGGCTCAGCACCACTTACCTGCGGGTCGCCAGCACCGACGTCGCCCTGCGGATCGATGCGCTGCGCAAGGACGGGGTCGAGGAAGTGGTGGTGCAGCGTTTTGTCCAGCCGAGCCTGTCCGGGATCGCCTTTGTGCGCCATCTGTCAGTGGAGCTGGAATGGGTCGAGGGCCATCTGGAATGCCTGGCCGACGGTCAGGTCAGCCCCCAACGGGCGGTACTCTCGCGCCTCGGCACGGCCTGGCGCAGCGGCACCTTCGCCACGACCGCCGGCCTGAGCGCCAGCGCCCTGTGGGATTTCCTGCAAGGGGTGCTGAAGGTCTTCCACTATGTGCCCGGGGATATCGAATGGGCCTGGGACGGCCGTCAGCTGTGGCTGCTGCAATACCGCCCCATCAGCGACTATGGCTGGCGCCGGCACCTGACCGCGGCCAACATCGCCGAAATCCTGCCGCCGCAGCCCAGCCGCTTCGTCGAGTACGGCCAGCGTCGGGCGGCAGCGAGCATTCCGGCGATCATGGCGCGCTGGGACGCCCGGGTACTGCAGGACAATGAGCCCTTCACCGCCCTGTTCGGTGGCGCCTCCTACATCAACAACGACCTGTTCCTGGCGCGCCTGGCCGACTGGGGCCTGCCCGCTTCCGGCTACGCCGGCGAAGTGGGCGGCGCGACACCGGCCCTGCCCTTGCGCCCGCTGCGGCTACTGCGCTCGCTGCCGCGTTTCCTGCGCATGCAGCACATCGCCCGGGACCATCTGCCGGGCCTGGAGCGCGGTCTGCGGAGTTTCGACGACGAGCTGGCGCAGTTGCACCGGGCCGGCGCCGACGGCCAGCAACTGGCGGACTGGTTCAGCCGTTTCTATGTGTTCGTGGTCCAGGGCAACCTATGCATCGCCACCGCCCTGGCCAGCAGCGGCGGCGCCTGGCTGGGGCGTCCGCCCACCGCCTACGACAACCTGGAACACAGCCCCCATCGCCTGCCCTGGGAAACCGACCCCGGCACCCCGCGCCCGCAGGGCGCGGAACTGCCGCTGCAGGCCTTCCCCCGCTGGAGCCGCGCCGTCGCCCTGGCCCATCGCCTGGGATTGCCGGGCCTGCGCGGCTATTACCTGCAAGTGCGCGAGTGGTACCGGGACAACCTGATGCGGATCTTTTTCCGCCTGCACCACGCCATGCCCGAGGCCGATCGCGGCTACTGGTTCGCCCCCCATGAGCAGGCGCGCAGCCGTGGCGGCAGCTTCTGGCAGGACGGCCGGGAAGGCAGCGAGCAAGCCAGCGGCTTCATGATCTATCCCGGGCAGGCCCAAGGCGTACTGGGGGTCGAGATCCTGTTGGAGGAAACCCTCGATCCCGGCCGTCATGCCCATTACCAGCAGGCCCGGGCCGTGATCGCGCGCATGGGTGGGCGCCTGTCACACGGCTCGACCCTGCTGCGCGAACTGCGCAAGCCTTCGGCGGTGCTGCCCCAGGTAGACCCGGCCTGGATCGGCCGCGAGGTGCGCTACGAGGACGGACGCCTGAGCCTGTTGGAGCCCTGATCACCCAGACGTCGGCGGCGCGGCGAAACGCTCCCGATACGCCTGTGGCGTCACCCCCACGCCCCGCAGGAAGCTGCGGCGCAGGGTTTCTTCGCTGCCGAAGCCGCATTGCACGGCAATGCGCTTGATCGCCACGGTGCTCTCGCCGAGCAGGCGCCGGGCGCTTTCCACGCGGATCTGCTCGATGGCCCGGGCCGGGGTCTGGCCGGTGTCGGCACGGTAGTGGCGCACGAAGCTGCGCTCGCTCATGCCGGCCTGTTGCGCCAGGGTCGGGATGCTCAGGTCGCGGCCGAGGTTTTCGGCGATCCAGGCGTGCAGGTCGTCGAAGCGGCTGCCCTGTTTCTGCAGGGCCAGGGTGGCACTAAACTGCGCCTGGCCCCCCGGACGCTTGAGGAACACCACCAGTTGCCGGGCCACCTCCAGCGCCAGGGCATGCCCCAGGTCCGCCTCCACCAGGGCCAGGGCCAGGTCGATCCCGGCGGTGACGCCGGCCGAGGTCCAGACCGGGCCTTCGTTGATGAAGATCGGATCGGCTTCGACCCGCAAGCGCGGGTATTGCCGCGCCAGTTGCTCGCAGCGGGTCCAGTGGGTCACCACCCGGCGCCCGTCGAGCCAGCCGCTGGCAGCCAGCAGAAAAGCCCCGGTGCACACCGACGCCACCCGCCGCGCCTGCGCGGCCTGCTGGCGGACCCAGGTCACCAGCGCCGGGTCCTCGGCCGCGACATAGACACCCCAGCCACCGGCGACAATCAGGGTGTCGCAGGGCGTGCCCGGCGCCGGCAAGGGCTCGGCCAGCAGCGCCAGTCCGGCGGACGTGAGCACCGGCCCATCGCTCGCGGCGATCACGCTGACCGCGTAGGGCAGTGGCAAACCTTTGCTGCGTGCCAGGTCGTTGGCCGACGCGAACACCTGCAACGGACCGGTGACGTCGAGCACCTGGGCGTTGGCGAAGGTCAGGACCTGAACGGTTTTCGGGGTATGGGGCATGGCTGGCGTAAATCGTGGGTAGGTTGGCGTATGCGCCAAATCCTAGGGCGCTAGAGTCGAATCGTCCAGCCGTATCGGGCTAGGCACCTTCGAACTTTCCAGGGAGATACCCATGACACTGCAGATCGGTTTCCTGTTGTTCCCCAACGTCCAGCAACTGGACCTGACCGGCCCCTACGATGTGCTCGCCTCGCTGCCGGACGTGCAGGTGCATCTGCTCTGGAAGACCCGCGAACCGGTGATCGCCAGCACCGGCCTGGTGCTGCAGCCGACCACAAGCTTCGCCGACTGCCCGCCGCTGGACGTGATCTGTGTCCCCGGGGGCTCAGGGGTCGGGCCGCTGATGGAGGATCGGCAGACCCTCGACTTCATTCGCCAACAGGCGGCGCAGGCGCGCTATGTCACTTCGGTGTGCACCGGGTCCCTGGTGCTCGGCGCCGCCGGGCTGCTGCAGGGCAAGCGCGCCACCACCCATTGGGCCTATCACCACCTGCTGGAGCCACTGGGCGCCATCGCGGTGCAGGAGCGTGTGGTGCGCGACGGCAACCTGTTGAGCGGCGGCGGGATCACGGCCGGGATCGACTTTGCCCTGACCCTGGCCAGCGAACTGTTCGACGAGGCCACGGCGCAACGGGTCCAGTTGCAACTGGAGTACGCCCCGGCTCCGCCTTTCGCGGCCGGCAGCCCACGGACAGCGCCCGCGGCAGTGGTGGAAGAAGCCCAGCGGCTGGCAGCGAATGCTCTCAGGCAGCGCGGCGAGATCGTCGAGCGGGTGGTGAAGCAGTGGCGGCAGGCCTGAGACAGCGCCTGTAGAGGCAGGAAGGGAGAACCAGATGCGGACCAGAGCAACCTTTTCGGCCAGCTGAGCCCTGGCCGCATCTTCGATGGACCAACGTCAGGCCGGGACTGCTTCCTCACAGGCCTCGCGGACGTAGTCGAGTACCTGCTGCACAGTCTGCAGGCCGTCGGCTTCATCGTCCGGGATGTTGAAGTCGAACTCGGCCTCCAGGGCCGACACCAGCTCGACCCGCGCCAGCGAGTCCGCCCCCAGGTCCTCGACGAACGAGTCCTGGTTGCGCAGTTGTGCCAGGTCGGCGCCCAGTTCGGTCGCCACTACTCTTTTCACACGTTGTTCGAGCGTTTCCATAGTCATTCCCTTGCAGTTGGATGCGTACGAAAAATCAGTGGCCGGCCTCTGCCGGCCACCGGGTTACTGCGTCATGCCCAGGCCGCGTCAGACCGCGGTCAGGTGCATGAAACCGCCGGAGAAGCGGCCGCTTTCCGGCACGAAGCACAGCACGCGCTGGCCTTTGTGCAGGCGACCGGACTCCAGCAGTTCGTGGACCATGATGTAGATCGACGCCGCGCCGGTGTTGCCGCGTTGGGACAGGTTGGTGTACCAGCGCTCCTGGGGAATCGCCATTTCGTTGCTTTCCAGGCACTCGGCGATCGGCTTGCGGAAGTACTCCGAGGACATGTGCGGCAGGAACCAGTCGATGGATTCGGGTGACAGGTTGTGCTTGATCATCACCTCCCGGAGCGGTCGGCCCAGGGTGTACTTCACCACGTTCTCGTTGAGCAGGCGCACGTCCTGCTTGATCGCGAAGATCGAGCGCGCAGCCCAGTCTTCCGGGGTCAGGAGTTTCCAGCCGGTGAGGCTTTCGTCCTCGGCCTTTTCCGCGCCGGCATACATGCAGGTCGGCAGCTCGTTGGCGTAGGAGAAGATGTCGACCCAGTCGATGCGCAGCGACAGGCCGTCGGTACGTGGCTTGTTCTCGACCAGGAAGGCCCCGGCGCCGTCGGACAGCATCCAGCGCAGGAAGTCTTTCTCGAAGGCGATTTCCGGACGGGCCGCCAGTTGCGCCACCAGTGCCTCGTTTTCCGCGGTGAAATTGCGCGCATGCAGCACCGGCGACAGCACCTCGGACGCCGTGGCTACGGCGTTGTCGGTGGCGCCCGAGAGTACCGACAGGTAGGCGTATTTCAGCGCGGTGAGGCCAGCCAGGCAGATACCGGCGGTGGACACCACTTCGCAAGGCTTGTTGCCCAGCTCGCCGTGCACCATCACCCCGTGGTTGGGCATCAGTTGGTCCGGCAAGGTGGTGCCGGTGGACAGGCACTGCATGTTATCCAGGGCAAAACCGTCGCCCACCAGACCCTTGATCGCCTCGGCGGTGATCTGGGCGTTAGTGAAGCGAGGAACACCGGTTTGCGGGTCCAGAACATAGTAGCGCTGCTTGATTCCGTTATTGCGCAACACTACTTGCCGAGACCGTGAAGGTCGCCCGCCCACATACCCGAGAATGCTTTCCATCGTATCGTTATCCACCGCCTCGCCAGGCATGAAAGTGGATGTTTTCGTAATATAGGCAAACGCTTCACTCATGATGAAATTTACTCCTTTTTTTCAATCGTTAGTTGCGAACCGGACGGTTGTTCGTAATAACGCTGTAATTCGTCAATACGCGCCCGGAGAATGGGTTGAAGCAAACGGCGTAACACTAGGGAAATCGGTAGAACCGTCATGATGACCAGCAACAGATAAACGATGAACAGGCACAGCAAGAGTCGCCGTAGCCATTGTCCATACTTGCCGAAACGGCAAATGATGCCCGACCAGAACTTGAAGCCTCTATAAGCCGCACGCTCGCTGAGTATCAATCCGGGGTTGACGGTTGCCGCCCCCAGCCCTGCCAGCATCGGCCCTTCGGCTTTCTCTTTATTGGCATACAGGGCGGCATTCAATGCCCGCCCGAAACGTGCGGCGCCCTGCACATCCTCGGCGCTGATCCCGGCCTTGGGCAGGCCGAGGAAGGACTCGCGGCTGCCGGTGAACATCCAGCGCGGCGTGGTGATCAGGGTGGCGAAGGTATTGGCGCGGTCGGTCAGCACCACGTTGTCGCGCAACGTCGCGCCGGCCTCGTCCAGCAGGCGCTTGACCACCTCCTGGGCCATCAGCCACATGTTGCGGCAGGCGATCACCGTGACCACCGGACGCCCGGCCAGCAGGCGCTTGCCCTCCGCGCTCTTGAGAAATGCGGTGATCAGCGGCGACGGCGACAGGAACCACACCTGATACGCCAGGATCACCAGGTCGAAGGGGCCGGTATGGTCGGTGTGCACCGGCTCGATGGCCGGCGGACTGAGTTGGACGGTCTCGGGAAACACGTCGAAGAACTTGCCCACCGGCCAGGGGAACGGATAGGCGACGCGGGGCTTGAGCACCACTTCATGGATCTGGACTTCCTGCCCCGAACGCAAGGGCGCGACCAGGCTTTCGACCACCTCGCTCAACTGGCCGCTTTGCGAATACCGAACCACTAGAACATGTTTCATAAGTGTGGGGACCTTTTGCTTCATAATCACAAAGGCACGCCAGAGATCATGTGCGATGAACTTCAGCATGAATGTCGATTTTTATTTTTTTCAGGCACGACGAAAAAAAGTGCACTTCCTTGTTGCAAGTCGAACGTAGAGACAAAAGATGATCAACGACGAAACGGCAGCAGTCTGAACAACGACCTGATAGTGAGCCGAAACCGGAAAACGCCCGCCTCGTGTGACAGACTTATTACATCCTTCCTGGATAGAAATAATCTGTGCTGGGAACAGGACCCGTCTTCTGGCTGAAACTCTATCTGCAACTCGCTCGTTGTAAACCTACCAAGTCTGGTAGGTATTGCGCCCCTATCCAACCGGCAGCCTTACATGCTCTTATCGGAACTTTTTTTCATCTAAGGAACTTGATTCGTTGGTGGCGAGTGGCCCTTATCCAGAAAGGCTTGCGGATCGGCCGGCAGGTTGTTCGGGGAGGGCTGGCGCCCGGGACTTTTTCACAGGCGAAAAAAAACCCGCCGAAGCGGGTTTTTTTCAAGACCATTACGACATCCTGTCGTTGCAATCCTTGCAATGGTCGGTCTTCCTTGACCCTGAGCGCGTCCTGCGCTGCAGTTGGTGAGAGAAGATTAAGCCTGTCGCGCAATCGGCAACAGACGAGAAAGCTGGCAGTGCATGTAAGCCTTTTGCCATAGACTGACTTCCGCAAGCCCTTAGTTCACCCAACGCCCTGGCCTGGGCTTTCCAGGGCGTGGAGGGCCAGTTCCGCCACCTGCAGTTGGTGTTCCGCGCTGGCGGTGTCGGCATCTTCCAGGAACCATGCGGCGGACAACCCGGTATAGGCCAGCACCCATTGCAGCAGGCGCCGGCGTTCCAGCCCCGCGGCCCGGGCAATGACCTCGACCTGGCGGGTGAAACGCCGCGGATCGCTGCTGGTGGGCAGGTCCGGGTTGCAGATCAGGTTGGCGAAGTCGAAACCCCGTTCGCCCATGACCCGCTTGGGGTCGATCACCAGCCAGCCGCGCTGCTCGAAATCCAGCACATTGTCGTGATGGATATCGCCGTGCAGCACCACCTGCTCCCGCGGCGTGGCCAGCAATTCGTCGGCCGTGGCCAGACAACGCCGCAAAACCCCGCCCTCGCGCCGGGCCGCCGGCCCCAGGGCCTTGAACCATTCCGGCAAGCCCAACAGCGGCGGCAAGGGCGCCGGGCGTGGCGCATGCAGGCGCGCCAGGCTGGCACAGACGATCCGACTGACCTCGTCGTCTTCGCCGGCCAGCGCCATCCGCATCAGCGAGCGCTGGCCCATGGCCCGCTCCATCAACAGCCCGTCGCCGTGCTGGGCATAGACCCGGGCGGCACCCTCCCCGGCCCACCAGGCCATCAGGCGGTTACCGTGTTTTTCCTCGTCGTCGAGGGCGATCTTGAGCATGGCCGGCGCGTCGTCCAGGCGTACCGGCAACAGGTGGCTGCCCGGTGTGACCACAGGTGCGCCATCGACCTGCAGGTTCCAGCGTTTCAGGTAAGGCTCGAACATCCGTGACTCTTTGGGTTATGACTCGACAAAGGCCTGTAATTGGCCCAGGGCATGATCCCACTGTTGGCTGATCACCTCCAGGGAATGCCGGGCCTCCACCAGCCGGGCCGGCTCGAAGGCCCACAGGCGCTCACGCCCCAGCTTGGCGTCGCGCACCAGGCCGGCCTGGGCCAGCACCCGCAGGTGCTTGGTCACCGCCTGGCGGCTGATGGCGGTACCCAGGGTCAGTTGGCTGATCGACAGCGCGCCGCCGCCACACAAAAGGACGACGAGCCGTAAACGGGTCTCGTCGCCCAGTGCCGCGAAGATCATGGCCGACCCGCCCAGCGCTGCCGTCATCGGCAGTCGGGGGGCGGCACGGTTGTCAGGGGCCAAGGTAGGTCTCGATATTGCTCATCTGTTCATCCCAGCCACGGCTGTTCATGCGAAACGCCTTGAGCCGCCGTTCGGGGGGAATGCCGTCGAAGCCCGACTCGACCACCCGCAGCAAGGTGCCGCCGTCCAGGTCTTCGAGCTCGAATTGCACCAGGGTGCTGGGCTCGCCGGAATAATCGACATCCGGCTCCACCGCGTAAGGGTGCCAGCTGAAGGCGAACAGGTATTCGGGCTCCAGCCGCTCGACCCGGACGTCCCAGACCAGGTGTTCGTACCCGGGATAGGTAATCTGCCCCCGGACGCGTTGCCCGACGACAAAACGCTGGCCCGCCAGCGCCACGCCGAACCAGCTGCCGAAGGCCTCGGCATCGGCCAGCGCGGCCCAGACCCGGGAACGGGGTGCCTTGAGCAGGATCTTTCTTTCGATACGATCGGATGAGTTCATGGGGGTCACCTCCAGTACTGAACCCTAGCTCGCCCTCGCACAAGCGCAACCTTGAAGTTGCACTTTGCGATAAAGACGGACATGCGGTCATGGGCGGGGTGCCGGAATGCGGGGCGGGGTGCCGGAATGCGGGTCGGGGAGTCGGGTCTGCGGTGGTCTTGGGATTTTTCGCGAGCAAGCTTCGCTCCTACAGGTGTTGCGGGGTTCACGCCCGTCTGTAGGAGCGAAGCTTGCTCACGATGGCGGTAGCAGCACCTAGCGCACGAACACCTGGGCGGTGGTGATCGCCATGTCCCCGCCCGGCAACTTGATGTTGCCAAGGGGTTTCAGGCTGTCGGCATCGAAGATCGCCACGTCATTGAAAGTCCCCGCCAGGTAGATCTTGCTGCCGTCCCGGTTGAAGGAAATGCAGTAGTAGGAATGATCCAGGGTGGCGGATTGCAGCAGTTTCTTCTGCTGGATGTCGTACTTGGCCAGGCGGTTGAGCACGCCGAACATCAGGTTCGGGTCCTTGGGCGAGCGCATGCCACTGAAGTAGATTTCCGTCAGCGGACCGAAGTCGGTGGTTTCGCTCTTGCCGGTCGCAAGGTCGACGCTGAACAGGCCGTAGAGGTACTCGGCGGTGGCCGGGTCCTGCTTGCCGTCCTTGAATTTCGCCGCGGTATAGAGCAGCGAGAAGTCATGGCGCCAGGTCTGCTGGTTCCACACGTACAGCACGTCCGGTGCGCTGTAGTTCGGGCGTTTCCAGTGGCGGCTGGGAATCAGCACGTCGAACTTGCCGGTCTTCACGTCCACCTTGTAGATATCCGCCCCGGCCACATACAGGGTACCGTCGTCGCCGCTCTGCATGATGGTCAGCTGCCGGGGCGCCGGGAAGCTGCGTACGGGCCTGGCCTGCAGCCCGGCATCGGTGGCATAGACGTCCAGCCGCGGCGGCTTGACCTCATACCGATCGTTGAGCATCAGCGTCGGGTTGGCCACGGTGTACAGCTCCTGGCCGTCGTGGCTGACGGTGAAGGCGAACATCGAGCGCGCCTTCTCCCCCGGTTGCTGGGTGATGCTGGCGTGGAACACCTGCTTGCAGCTGTCCAGCTCGACGCCGTAGATATCGGCGTAATGGTTGTTCAGCACATAGGCGACCTTGCGGTCCGGCGCCAGCTGCACGGTGCCCGGGCCGAAGGCATCGGGCAGCTTGCAGGTCTTGTACAGCCTGTCGCTGGCCAGGTCGATCACGTGCAGGTTGTTCGGGTAGTTGGTGGCGACCATGTATTCATGGCCGGGGTCGAGCGCTTTGTTTGCCGTGTTGTCGTCGGCCAGGACGCCGAGGGAACAGGCCCCCAGGACCGCGGAAGCGGCCAGGCCGCAGGCATTGATCAATCGCATGCTGGAATCCTTCTACTGTCCGGTTATTTGTCTTTGGCCTATTTATCTTTGGGAAACACGGTGCCGAGGTTGCGCCAGTTCTCGTTGGAGGCCTGGGCGTCCTTGTTCCAGTCGGGGTAGGTACTCATCATGTCCGGCACCTGGGCCGGCCACCAGCATGGGTCGGAGCAGCCATAGAGGTCGGCCTCCATCGGCTGACACAGCGACGACACGCCGCCGAAGGCATCGATTTCCCAACCCGGGTCGGTGGTCGAGGCGCAACCGGCCACCGAACTCATGGCCACCACTTCCTCGATCCGGTTCTCGTCGGCGGCCTGTTCCAGCTGCTGGGCTTTGTTATTGATCGGCTTGAGATGTTTCATGTCAGTGAGCCTTGCGCGGGGTGATGTAACGGCTGATGAACCCAGGGTTGTGGGCCATGATCCGGCTGTAGACCTCGATGCCGAAGTCCACCCAGTCACGCATCAGTTCGCAGTAGTGATAAGTCGGGTGCGCCGGGTCGCCGTAGCGGGCGTAGCTTTCGTGGTAGCAGCCACCGGAACACAGGTTGCGGATGCGGCAGCTGTCGCAGCCGGTGTTGGTGCGGTCCAGGCGCCGGGACAGGAAGTCGTTGAGCTCCACCTGCTTGACCCCACCGTCGCGCACATTGCCGAAGGTCGGCAGCGACGAGCCGGTAAAGCGGTGGCACAGGTTCAGCTCGCCCTTGTGGTCCACCGCCAGCATCTTCAGCCCGGCGCCGCAGGGCAGTGCCTTCTTGTGGCCTTCGTGGATATCGGTGATCAGCTGGTGCAGGTTGGAGAAACCGATATTGCGCTGCTCCAGGGCCGCCTCCAGATAACGCCGGCCCAGGCGCTTCATGCTGGCGAAGACCTCGATCAGCTCGTCGCCCGTGAGGTTGAAACTGCTGATATCCCCCGAGGTCACCGGGGCGAAGCCGACCTCGGCGAACCCCAGCTCGTTGAACAGGTGATCCCAGATCGTCTCCACATCGGTGACGCCGGTGGTCAGGGTCACCCGCGCGCCCACCGGGCGGCTGTCGTAGCGCGCCAGCAGCATCTGCGCCTTGCGCCGCACCACGTCATAGGTGCCCTGCCCGCCGACGGTGATGCGGTTGCGGTCGTGCACGGTCTTGGGCCCGTCGATGCTCACCGACAGCCCGAAGCGGTGGGCATTGAGGTAGTCCACTGTCTCTTCGGTGAGCAGCGTGGCGTTGGTGGTCATGACGAACTCGACGGACTTGCCGGCCGCGGCGAATCGCTTCTCGCAGTAGTCCACCATGTGCTCGATCAGCGGGCGGTTGCTCAGCGGCTCGCCGCCGAAGAACACCACGGTGAAACGCTCTTCGTCGGGGGATTCCTCGAGCAGCATTTCCACCGCGGCGATGGCCGTCTCGACGTCCATCTTCTTGCCCGCCGAGGGCTTGTCCAGGTCTTCCTTGTAGCAGTAGGTGCAACTCAGGTTGCAACCGGTATTGACGTTGAGTACCACGGTATTGATCGCCGTGCGCTCGACCCGTTTCAGCGCGATGTCCGGGGTCAGCGGCGAGCCGTCGCTGACCAGTTCCAGGGCGATCAGCTCGCGCAGGGTCTCGACGATTTCCTCGCCGTCGTACTGGCTGCCCAGCCGCTGGATCAGGTCGGTGGAAGAACAGCCCGGCCCGCGCAAGGCATCGATGATGCTGCCGGTCAGGGCGTCGCTGGCGAACAGCGAACTGCTGGGGATATGGAACAGCATGCGGTCGGCGTCGACCCGCACTTCGTGCAGGTTGCGCTCGACCAGATTCAAGATGGCGCCCATTGCAAACCTCCTGTGCCGGCCCCTTTTGGCGGGGCCTGCGGTCATTCCGGGAAAGTGTCTTGAGAGAACCGAGTGCGCCTTACGGAATGGGTGGATTGTTCCAGCGTTGCACGGTGACGATCAGGTGACCCTCGCCGGTCAGGGACTTCCCGGCATCGTCGACGGCGGCGATCACCTTGAGGTTGCCGGCATTGTTGGTGGACATCTTGCGCGCCGGGTTCGGCCCGGCATCGCCTGGGGTGAACACGCCCGCGTCGGCCTGCATGGTGCCGGCGAACTTGAGGTCCTCGTCCTCCCGGGCGCGGTCGTCGAAGGCCTCGACCTTCCACTGCGCGGGGAACACGCCGATGCGATACGGCTGGCCATCGGCGCCCTTGCCCCAGGCCTCGGCGTCGAAGCGGCCCTGGACCTTGGGCGTCGAACCGCCGCCCTCGCCGATTCGCGCCACCGCGAAGGCCGGCACCACCTTGACCTCGGCGACCTGGCTGTACACCGCCAGGCTCGGGCCTTGCAGACTGCCGACGCTGACCGCGCGCAGCCCCGCCGGGGCATTGGCCGCCGCCTTGACCTTGACCTTGATCCGCCCGGCGCTCTGCTCGAGCACGTCGACGACTTCCACCCCTTTGCCGAAGCTTGGCTGGCCGCTCAAACCGCTGCCGATCAGGGTCACTTCGGTTTCGCTACCGGCCTTCACATAACCCGGCTGCACCGCCAGCAAACGCTGGGCGCCCTGTTTGGCGGCGACGAAATCGAGACCGCGCTCATCGTGCTCGGCCTCGAACATCCGCCCCTGCAAGGCATTGCCCTGGGCGGCGAACACCTGGCGCAGAGTCACGCCGTCGATGGTCACATTGCCGCGCCATTCGTAGCCGCTGTAGAGGATCGCGCTGCCCTCGCCGTTGAACGGGCTGCCGTCGGCATACTGGCCCTTGACGCTGACCTTGAAGGTGTCGCCGTCACCGACCGTGACACTCATGCTACCGGCCAGCTCGCCCTTGCCCGGCATGTGACCGCTGAAGCTCCAGTCGCCGGCCAGGGTCGCGGCTTTCGGCGCCTTGCCCAGCCACTGTTTCCAGGCCGGGTTGTCCAGCGGGTAACGCTTGGCCAACAGCGGCACCATCTCCTGGCGCGCCAGGTCGAACCAGTCCCGGTCGCGGGACAGCGCCTGGTACTCCAGGGACGGCCATTGGCCGAGGTGGAAGTTCACCAGCCGCTCCCACTCCTGGGCCGGACGCCGTTGCAGGGCGACCCGCGCGCCGGAGTGGCAGCGGCCACACATCTGGCTGGTCTGTTCGTCAAAGGTTTCCACGGTGTTCAGGCGCCGCTCCAGGGCATAACGCACGCCGTCGGTTTCGCTCGGCGCCAGGCCCTGGGTGTCGGCCAGGTACTTGACCAGGGTGCGGCGATCGTCGTCGCCGATCTTGAGGCCGTGCATGGTCTGCATGCGGGCGATGCTCATCAGCCAGCCTTCCGGGGTCTTGCGTTGGTGGCTGATGCGGCTCAGGGCCCCGCCCTCTTCCGGGGTATGACACCCCTGGCAGGTTTCCTTGAGGATGCTTTGGGCATCGCGCGCGGCCAGGCTGGGCGGGGAATGCAAGGCGGCGCAGACCGCCAGCGCCAGCAGGCCGCTGGACAGGCCCGCTCGGAATCTTTTCTTCATCAAGGTCGCCCTCCAGGGAGCTTTCTTATTGTTGTGCGTCGTTCTTAGGGTTTCGGCCATGGCCGGTCGCGCCAGGCATGGAGGCAAGAGAAACAACTGAAGCGAGCAATACACGGAGCGTGCCAGCTTATAAAAGCTGCTTCTTATCAACGACTTGCCTGGACTCCAGGGCGCCTCTCCCTGGCAATCGCCGACCCGCCGCGTTTAATTTCGCGACACCTGTTCCAGTCTGAGACGAACGCGACGCAGCGCCGGCGCCTTCAGAGCCAAGCACAGGGCGAGGGAGAGAGCGACCTGCGCCACGGGCTGTGTCAAGTCGGGCGATGCGGCTTTCAAGGACCGCCGCTCAGGGTCACGGGATCGCCGAAACACCCCCGAGAATGCTGTAGCACCGCCCTCCGCAACTGCTACGATGCCTGGCTTAACCGCTTCAGCCACTGGCCCTGACGAGGCCCGACAGGAACTGCGCCATGCTCAATGCCCTGCTGTTCGATCTCGACGGCACCCTGACCGACACCGACCAACTGCACCTGCTGGCCCTGCAACAATTGCTGCTCGAAGAAGACGGCCGGGTGTTCACCCAGGAAGAGTTCGAGGCCCATGTCAGCGGCCAGGCCAACGCCAACATGTGCCGCTACCTGTTCCCCGAGCGTTCGGTGGCCGAGCACGAGGCCTTCGCCGATCGCAAGGAGGCGCGCTTTCGCCAACTGTCGCCGCAACTGACGCCGATGCCGGGCCTGCTGCGCCTGCTGGACTTCGCCCGGGAACGAGCGATCGGCGTGTGCGTGGTGACCAATGCGCCACGGGCCAATGCCGAGCACATGCTGGAGGTGCTGGGCCTGCGCGAGCGGTTCGCCACCGTGCTGGTGGCCGAGGAGCTGCCCCGGGCCAAGCCCGACCCGCTGCCCTACCTCACCGGCCTCGAATGCCTCGGTGCCCGGGCCGAGGCCGGGATTGCCTTCGAGGACTCGATCCCCGGCCTGACCGCCGCGGTCGGCGCCGGGATCTTCACCGTCGGCCTGGCCACCAGCCAGCGCCCCGAGGCGCTGCTGGCCGCCGGCGCCCATCTGGTGGTCGAGGACTTCGACGACCCACGGCTGTGGGCCGTGATCGAGCGGATGCTCGGCCCGCGCTGATCCTGCGCCATGCCCGGCCCGGCCGGGCAACTCAGAAATAACCCGAGGCTTTTCAGTTCTGTCTGATGGTTCGACGGGCGTGCGCTCTTGAAGATAGCGCCCCGCATGCCCGTTGCCCCAAGGACCTTCATGAACGCCCTCATCTCGCTCCCTCTGCTGGCCCTGCTTGGCCTCGTCGCCAGTACGAGCCACGCCCAGGACGCCCCCGAACCGGCCTTGCCGGAGACCACCAGCAGTTGCCTGGCCCGGGGCGAGGCGATCCAGCGCAGCCTGGAAAAACTCCTGCCCGACCCGCAGTACCAGCAACTGGCCGGCCTGCAGCGGGTGCTGGCCCCCCTCAGCCGTTACTGCGACGGCCTGCATTTCGAACACAACCCGCCCCTGCGCCAGGCCGAGTACCAGGTGTTGCTGCGGCAGATGGAACTGGACGCCGCGCAGCGTTATGGCGACCCGCGCATCATCGACAAACGCAAGGCCCGGCTGATCCATGCCCTGCAAGTCCTGCAGTACGCCCTCGGCGCCCACGACGGCTGAGCCGCATCCTGGCCGGCGCGTTTTCCGGCGCGAGTTTTCCCAGAAGATTCAACGACCTGCAAAATCCGCCCGAGAAATACTCAGAATCCTTCGCAAATGTGAATGCAACTAATTGTTATAAAAGGGGTTTTGTAAAAATGTATTAAAATTGTTTCCAGATTTGCCGATGGGTTTCGTAGGACAAAAGGAGCAATCTGGAAATGAGAAACAATCAACCCGTTACACAACGTGAAGTGGCTCTGGGGTCGAATCAGAAACTCATCTCCACCACCGACGCCCGTGGCGTCATCAGCTACTGCAATGACGCCTTCGTGGAAATCAGCGGTTTCGATCGCGACGACCTGATCGGCGCTCCACAGAATATCGTGCGTCATCCCGACGTCCCGCCCGCCGTATTCGCCCATATGTGGGCGGCGCTGAAACAGGGCCAGCCGTGGATGGGCATCGTCAAGAACCGCTCGAAAAGTGGTGACCATTACTGGGTCAACGCCTACGTCACACCGATTTTCGAGGGCAGCAAGATCGTCGGCTACGAGTCGGTGCGGGTCAAACCCAGCGCCGAACAGATCCGCCGCGCCCAGGACCTCTACCAACGTCTCAACAGCAAACAGCCCGCCATCCCTCGCCGGCATCGCTGGCAGCCGGCCCTGTTGGACTGGGCGCCGCTGCTGACCGCGGGCCTGGCCGGTTGCCTGGGCGGCCTGTGGCTGGCGCCGCCCCTGGCGCTGGCGGTGGCCGTCGGCGTATCCGTGCCCCTCGCCCTGCTGGTGAGCCAACGCCAGGGCAATGCCGCCCGGCGCCTGCTGCGGCTGGCCGATTCGTCCACCTGCGACCCGTTGATCGCGCAGATGTACAGCGACGCCCAGGGCCCCCAGGCCTGCCTGGAAACCGCCTTCGTCAGCCAGGATGCGCGCCTGAAGACCTGCCTGACCCGCCTGCAGGACAGCGCCGAACACCTCAATGCCCTGGCCGGCCGCTCCGATACCCTGGCCAGCGACAGCTCCCGTGGCCTGGACCGCCAGCGCGTGGAAACCGAGCAGGTGTCCGCCGCGGTCAACCAGATGGCCGCCACCACCCAGGAAGTCGCCAGCCATGTGCAGCGCACCGCCGATGCCACCCAGGCCGCCAACCAGTTGACCGGCCGCGGCCGCGAAGTGACGCGCGATACCCGCGAGGCCATCGAACGCCTGTCGGCGGTGGTCGGCGAAACCGGGCAGAACGTGGCGCAACTGGCCAGGGACAGCGATGAAATCGGCACCGTGGTGGATGTGATCAAGGGCATCGCCGACCAGACCAACCTGCTGGCGCTCAACGCTGCCATCGAGGCGGCCCGCGCCGGGGACATGGGCCGCGGTTTCGCCGTGGTGGCCGACGAGGTGCGCCAGCTGGCCCAGCGCACCGCGCAATCCACCCAACAGATCCACGAGCTGATCACCCAGCTGCAGACCTCCTCGCAGAACGCCGTGCAGAGCATGGAAAACGGCCAGCGCCAGGCCGAGGAAGGTGTGGCCCGGGTACTGGAGGCGGACCAGGCGCTGCTGGGGATCAGCGAAGCGGTAGCCAATATTACCGACATGACCACCCAGATCGCCGCGGCCACCGAGGAACAGAGCGCTGTGGCCGAAGAGATCAGCCGCAATATCAGCACCATCGCCCAACTGGCCGACCAGACCTCGGAACAGGCCCATCATTCGGCCGAACTGAGCAAGGAACTGATCCAGACCGCCACCACCCAGTATTCGCTGGTGGAGCGCTTCAACCGTTAGGCCGCTCCAAGCTGCACCCAGACCTGAAAAAACGGCGCTTTCCCATTCCGGGTAAGCGCCGTTTTTCCTGGAGCGAGGTTCAGGACTGGGGCAAGAAACCGACACCTGTGAAGGACCTTTGGGGATTCCCACGCTCGACGCCATGGTGGAAGTCCCGGCGTTGCAGGCGCAGGTCCGTCTGCGCCGCCTGCTCGATGGCGGCAAGGCGCTGATTGATCAGCAGCAGTGCCATGCGTCGGTTGTCATGCTGGCTGCGTTCGGACTGCACCTTGACGCTGATGCCGGTGGCCAGGTGGGTCGCGCGTACCGCCGAATCGGTCTTGTTCACATGCTGCCCGCCGGGGCCGGAGGCGCGCAGGGTTTCAAAACGGATCTGGCTTTCCTGGTGTCGCTCCGGCGCCGTGAAGACCTGGCCGGCGAAGAACCAGTTCTTGCGTTTGTGCCCCGGCCGATACGGGCTCTTGCAGACCCAGAGCAGCGTCCCGCTCCAACGCCTGGCCACGCTTGCCGCCCGATCGCCGTCGAGGCCGATCAACAGCGACTTGTACGTGCCCCGACAGGCCCCGGGCTCGCTTTCGACGAGGCTGATCCGGACCTGCTCCGCCTCGGCTTCTGTGTCGAGGCGCTGCAGGGCCTTGGCCACCGCCAGTTCACATTCCGCCGGTCCTTGGGCCGAAGACAACTGCAACAGAATCATCAGCAGCACCCCCGGCGTTTGTAGGTCAGTACCGGCTTGAGTCGAGCGATCAGCCTGATCAGGCCGGCCTCGAGCAGGCTGCCGACCACGCTGTCGATGCTCTTGTAGGCCTCGGGGGCCTCCTCGTACATCAGCACCCGGTCTTCGCAGATCACCCGGCTGCCGAGTGCCGTGCGCTTGAGCTGGTCGAAGCTGAACCGGGAAGCCAGGCGCCCCTTGCAATCGCCGCGAATCCACTTGCGACCGGCGCCATGGGCCAGCGAGTACAGGCTGGCGGCCTGTGGCACGGGCTGCACCAGGTAGCTGTAATCGCCCCGGGAGCCGGGGATGACGACCACGCCCTGATCGGAAGGGGTCGCGCCTTTGCGGTGGATCCAGCCCGCAACACCGTCGACGGTCGCGGGCGAGACCAGGTTGTGGTCGATGTCCAGGGCCGCGTGGCCCCGCGCCCGCAGATTCGCCAGGATGCGTTCGGCGATCAGGCGCCGGTTGGCTTGGGCAAAGCGCAGGGCTTGGTCATGGCGTTGCAGATAGTCGATCCCGGCTGCGCTGTCGGCCGCGATGCCGGCATGACCATGCAGGTCGATATGTCGACGCAGAATGGCCTCGCCCAGCCCGCGGGAACCGCTGTGCACCAGCAGCAGGAGCGATTTGCGGTCCAGCTGCAGCGCCTCCATGAGTTCGCTGGAGTGGACCTGGTCGATCTGTTGCAGCTCGGCGAAGTGGTTGCCGCCGCCAATGGTGCCCAACGCCTGCTCGTGGCCGGTGGCGGAGAATCCCAGCTGTGCCAGGTCCTCTTGCCAGTGCTCGTCCAGCGCGGTGTCGATGTTGCCGATTTTCTTTTCGAGCTTGTCGAGGTTCAGCCTGGCGCTGGCAATGTCGGTCTGCCACAGCGTCATGCCGCAGCCGATATCGTTGCCTACCAGCGCCGGGTAGAGGGTCTCGGTGGAGAAGAACGCCGCGCCCACCGGATAACCCCGGCCGGGGTGCAGGTCCGGCATGCCGACCACGCGTTGCATGCCTTGAAGTTTTGCCGTTGTTTGAAGTTGCTGGATCGCTTGATCTTCGATCCAGGTGTTGTCGGAGGCGATAAGTGATACGCCGGCCGACACATTGCGGATGCAATTGCCCATGTCCAATTCCTGATTGGAGAAAAAATAAAGTCAGGGAGTGGCAGGTCGGATCCGGGTTAAGCGGGGCGCTGAATAACAGCGGGTACAGCGTTTAAACCAGGCACGTCCTGCAAAGAGCGATCGGGTATTTCATGGTGGATCTCCTTTGCTGAAGTGTGGGAAGGGGCGCGCAGGTTAATCGCGTATGGCCATCATGGCAACGGGCAATGCCGGTTTTTTATCTGCCAGGGTCTGAGGCGGGTGGCGGGCAAGGAGCCCGCCCGACACCCCGGATGCGCCGGGGTGTCCCCTTTGCGGGCGGGAGCGGGGACTATAAATCCGCTGACTGGCGACCTCTATCAGGCAAGTCCTAAAGTGCTGCCTGCGGGCTCATTCCCCTGGCCTCACTGCTCCTCGGCCTTCTGCTCCTTGCAGTCCTTCAACAGTTGCTGCTCCTTGGCCGTATGGTCGGCTTCCAGGAAGCTCAACAGTCCAGAATCGCCCTTGGTGTGCCAGCGGTAGCTGTTCTGTTCGTCGTCGGCGACGTACAGCGCACCGGAGCCTGAGCGGGCGATATGCATCGGGATCAGTTGGCCCTTGTAATACAAGGTGGCGAACGAGGCGCCGTTCTCGATATTCAGGTACGCCGCCTGCACCTCTACCCCACCCTCGCAGCGATAGCTGGCCAGACTGCTCTGGTACGCCGGCTGTTCCTGTTCGGCCGGGGTGGCGCCCGCCTGGGCGAAGAAGGGAACCAGCAGCGCGGCGGTTCCGAAAATCGTTGATAGCTTCATGCACATCTCCTTGTTCAATGCCCCCGTAGGACGAATCCGCGCCCCATAAGTTCAAGCCGGACCGCGCAGGGCCCGACCCAGGCTGCGACCTTCGAGCCGCCTCCCACCCTCGAAGTCGCTGCTACGCTTGCAATCCGGGCCGGCCCGCTATCCGCAACACCCTTCGCGGCTCCTGAACCTGCCCCCACACCACCTGAACCAGAGGAAAGCACCATGGGATCAAACGGAAGTGATCACAACTGCACCCAATGCGGATGCCACAACCCCGTCTGGAATACCCTCAAGGACAGCCTTGATCCAACCGGCCTGACGCCCAGCGCGCTGGAGCAGGCTGCGGACGCGAGCGGCCAATCCGTGATTTTCACCGGCGGCACCATCTACCCCTTGCGCGACGGCAACATGAGCGAGCGGGTCGAGGCCCTGGGCATCCACGCCGGCGACGTCGTCGCCTCGGGCCCCCTGGCCAGGGTCGAAGCCCGCATGCAAGCCCTGGGCATCGCCTACAAGGTCCAGTCGCTGAACGGCAAGACCCTGCTGCCCGGCCTGATCGAGCCCCACGTGCATATCGTGCAGTCCTGCGCCATCGAGGGCTGGTGGAACCTGGGCCCCTTCGACGACGACCCGCGCGACAACCAGCGGCTGAGGAAGGAGCCCTACGACTGGAACTGGATGAAGCTGTTCATCCAGGACAACCTTCCCACGGACGGTTCGAGCTGGTTCCTGGGGCGCATGGTCGATCCGGCCATGATGCCCTTCGAGCTGGTGCAAGGCGGCCTGAACAAACTCATTACCTTTCATTGCAACCCCGACTTCGATCCGGCCGCCGCCAACGTCGGCAACCTGGACAGCATCACCCGGCAGCACCCGATCCTGATGATCAGCGCGTCCATGCACACCGTCTACCTGAACAGCGCCGCCTGCCGGGCCGTCTATGACAGCCCCAAGAACGCCAAGCTGCGCGAACAGTATCCGGACTATGCGCAGTTCCTCGCCACCACCCAGGGCGTGATGCAGGAAGAGGCCGGCGTGACCGCCGCCATCAACGCCATTCCAGCCAGACAGGCCCTGCCGCAACTGCTGAAGATCTTCCATAACCTCTACAAGTACTTCCAGGAAGCCTCCAGCCGCGGGGTGACCCTGCTTTACGACGCGATGATGGACACCCAATCCAAGTGGGTACTGGGCGCCTATTTCCTGGCTCACCCCAGGAACCTGCGCATCGGTTACGCCGCCGCCTGCAACGGCACCGCCGAGAGCATCGGCAAGCTGCCGCCCTACCGCCCGGCCACCCGGGAAGAGGCCCGGACCTTCTATCAGGGCGGGGTCAAGCTGGTGTCCGACGGCTCCAACCAGGGGCTGACGGGTTACCAGGCCCAGCCCTACTGCTGCGAGACGCAGCCGCCCCTGGGCAACTTCAACTTCTGCGACAGCGGCGACACGACCCCGAGCACCACGCCCGGCGCCTACAAGAGCACGGTGCGCCTGGCCATGGAAACCGGCTGGCCGCTGATGATCCACGCCAACGGCGACCGGGCCATCCAGTTCACCCTGCAAGCCTATGAGGACGCCCTGCAGGGCTGCAGCGGCCTGGAAAAAAGACACCGCATCGAACACTGCTCGCTGCTGACCGCGGACCAGCTCAAGGACATGCAGCGCCTGGGCCTGTCGCCGAGCTTCCTGATCGGCCATGTCGGCTATTGGGGCTACTCCTTCGAGAAAGCCATCTTCGAAGACAAGGCCAACCGCATGCTCGACCTGTGCCAGTCCGCCCTGGACCACGACCTGCGTATCTCGCTGCACAGCGACTGCACGGTGACGCCCCTGGGGCCCCTGCGCTCCATGGAGCAGGCCGTGACCCGCAAGATGGAAGGCATACGCGACAGCCATGGCAAATTCGTCCGCGACCCGCGGCTGCAGCCCACCCTCAACGAAGCCGAGTGCCTGACCCGCCAGCAAGCCTTGAAGGCCATCACCTACGACGCCGCCTGGCAGTGTCATGCCGAAGCCTGGGCCGGGTCCCTGCAGGACGGCCACTTCGCGGACTTCGTGATCCTGGCGCAGGACCCCCTCGACGAAAGCGTGCCGGCCACCAGTATCCGGGACATCAAGGTCTGCGAAACCTGGAAGGGCGGACACAAGGTCTACGCCAATCCCGATAAGTGACCCGCAGGCGCAGGCCTGGCGCCCGCCCCTGCGGTCGGGCGCCAGGCCACGCGCAACCGTCTCAAGCCCGTCTCAGATTGCGACATTTCTCCCCCGACACGGCCCCAGCCGATCGGCGCCTCCCCCCGAGATTGCGGCCTTGCGGCCAACTGGCACAGCCATTGCGAAAGCCCTCGCCTCACGTCTAACAAGAGGTCCTGCCATGGCTATTGCAACCCTGCTTCCCGCCACCACCGCGTTTATCCAGCGCGCCCCGCGCATGCTGATCGGCGCCGAATGGGTCGAGGCCGCCGACGGCCAGACCATGCCCTTGCACAACCCGGCCACCGGCGAGGTACTGTGCGTGGTGCCGCGCGCCACGGTGGACGATGTCGACCGCGCGGTACTCGCCGCGCGCCAAGCCTTCGACGATTCGCTCTGGAGCCGTGCCCGCCCGCGGGAGCGGCAGAACCTGCTGTGGAAACTCGCCGACCTGATGCAACGCGACGCCGAGCTGCTGGCCCAACTGGAATGCCTGAACAACGGCAAGAGCGCGGCGGTGGCCCAGGTCATGGACGTGCAACTGGCCATCGACTTCCTGCGCTACATGGCCGGCTGGGCGACCAAGATCGAAGGCAGCAGCGTCGAGGTGTCGCTGCCGTTGATGCCGGGCGACCAGTTCCACAGTTTCATCCGCCGCGAAGCCGTGGGCGTGGTCGGCGCCATCGTCGCCTGGAACTTCCCCCTGCTGCTGGCCTGCTGGAAGCTCGGCCCGGCCCTGGCCACCGGCTGCACCGTGGTGCTCAAGCCGGCCGACGAAACCCCGCTGACCGCGCTGAAACTCGCCGAGCTGGTGCAGGAAGCCGGCTACCCCGACGGCGTGTTCAACGTGGTCACCGGCACCGGCATCACCGCAGGCTCAGCCCTGACCCGCAATCCGCTGGTGGACAAGCTGACCTTCACCGGCTCCACCGCGGTGGGCAAGGAAATCGGCAAGACCGCCATGGACTCGATGACCCGGGTCACCCTGGAGCTGGGCGGCAAGTCGCCGACCCTCGTCATGGCCGACGCCGACCTTGCCAGCGCCGCGGCCGGCGCCGCCAGCGCGATCTTCTTCAACCAGGGCCAGGTCTGCTGCGCGGGCTCCCGGTTGTATGTGCAGCGCAAGCATTTCGACAGGGTGGTGGCCGACATCGCCGGCATCGCCAACGCCATGAAGCTCGGCAGCGGCCTGGACGCCAGCGTCGACATGGGCCCGCTGATATCCGCCCGGCAGCAGGAGCGGGTCTCGCGCTACATCGAAATGGGCCGGGAAAGCGGCGCCACCCTCGCCTGTGGCGGCGAGCGGTTCGGCCCGGGGTATTTCGTCCAGCCGACGGTGATCGTCGACGTCGACCAGCAGCACCCGTTGGTGCAGGAAGAAATCTTCGGCCCGGTGCTGGTGGCAATCCCCTTCGACGACGAAGCCGATGCCTTGCGCATGGCCAACGACAGCCCCTATGGCCTGGGCGCGAGTATCTGGTCCAACGACCTGGCGGCGGTGCACCGGATGATCCCGCGGATCAAGTCCGGTTCGGTCTGGGTCAACTGCCACAGTGCCCTCGACCCGGCGCTGCCGTTCGGTGGCTACAAGCTGTCCGGCGTCGGTCGGGAGATGGGCCATGCGGCGATCGAGCATTACACCGAGTTGAAATCGGTGTTGATCAAGCTGTAGGCACGACTTCCGGGCCGCTCGCGGGCAAGCCTCGCTCCTACGGGAAACGTATTCTTCCGTAGGAGCGAGGCTTGCCCGCGATCAATCGCCCAGACAACACATCCCCTCAAGGCCGATACCCCTGCCCCAGCAACCACCCGCGCACCGCCCTGCCCTGCTCTTCGTTCAGGCTGGCCAGGGCTGCGTCGGGCCCTTGGTGCTGCAACCGACGCAACACAGGCGCCAGCTCCACGCCCTGCACATGCCAGATACCCAGCGGCTGATCCGGGGTGATCACCACCTCGGCGGCGTCCACCAGGCCGTCGCGCAACACCGGGGCGCGTTCGATGCGCAAGGCGGCAAAGGCCGCCGCGCGGTGAGCCGGTTCGCGATCCGGCCATTGTCGGCGGGCCTGCCAGAACGGCTGTTCGGCCCACCGTTGCTCGTCGGCATAGAAGTCCCGGCCGATACGGGCGAAGCGCAGGAACAACTGCTCCACCCGCTGGCCATGGAAGCGCTGCGCCAATGCCGCCCGTTCGGGACGTTGCAGCAGGGTGTTGATCACCGCCGGCGCCTGCAACGCCGAGGACAGCGACTGGAAAATCCCGTTGCCCGACAACGGGTCCACGGCCATGGCCGCGTCGCCGACGCGAATCCAGTTCTCGCCGCACACCTGCGGGCAGAGGATCGCCGTGCTGCTACGCGCATGCAGTTGCCCATCGAGTTGCGGCCCGGCGCCGAAAAAATCCCGAGCCAGGGCTGAATCCAGTCGGCGCCGGCGGCAATAATCGAGCAACTGCGCCTTGCCCGGCAGATCGGCGCTGGCCACGTCCACCGTCAGTTGCCAATAACACTGGCCGTCGGCCTGGCGCGCCATCCATGACCAACCGTCTTCCAGGCTTTGCACCGCGCTGGCGGTACTGCCCGGCGTGCCCTGCCAGCGGTTGAGCAGGCTGAGGGTTTCCGGCCCTCTCACCGCCTTACCAAGAGACTTGCCCAAGGCCGGCGCCTGACGCCCGCGCGCCTCCACCAGGAAGTCCGCGCGGCGCTCGGCCTGCCCTTCGATCCGCAGCCGATGCCCCGTCGCCGTCGAATGCACCTCCAGCACCCGGCCTTCGATCAACTCGACGCCGGCCGCGCGCAAATCCTCGCGCAGGCCGCGATCGAAACGCGGGCGATCCAGCAGGTATTCGACATTCTGCGCATGCTGCTCGCCGTTCCACGCCACCTGACGCTGCGAAGCTTGCAAAGCGCTCTGCAGCGCCCGCTCCAGGCCGGCGCCGCGCAGCGCTTCGAGCACCCGCAGCGACACCCCTTCAAGGGCCGGGAAGCGGCGCCATTCGCTGACCAGCGCCACCGCGTAGCCCAGGCGCCGCAAGCCCAGGGCCACCGCGGCCCCGGCCGGGCCGGCGCCGAGAATCAGGATCGGTTTCATGGCCAGCCACGCCGTTCGGGGCCGTGGTAGCGGGCATGGGTGCGTAGCCACTGGACGATGTGCGAGTTGTCAGCGTCGGAGTGCTCGCTCAGGTAACGGGCGATATGCCCGCTCAACGCCGCGCAGCCCAGGCTGGCGCCGGACTGGCCGGGGTGGCTGCCCTGCACGCAGGCGGCGAAGTCGGCCTGCGGGCTGTCGAGCCACGACCATTCCCCGGGGGTGCAGCGGGCATCGCCGGTCACCCGCAACACGCCCGGGTAACGGGCCGGGTAGACCCCCTCGCCCTGGGCCGGGCTGGAAGCGCACAACAGCACCCCGCGCGCCTGGGCCGCGGTGCAGGCTTCGCGCAGCAGGCTGCGGTCCTGGCGCAGGCCCAGGCTCAGGTTGACCAGCCGCACCTGCTGGCTCACCAGCCAGTCCAGGGCGCTGGCGATCTGCAGCGCGCTGGTGACCCCGCGCTGATCGAACACCTGGGCGACGCAAAAATACGCCTGGGGCGCGCGCTCGGCGATCGCGTCGATGATCGCGCTGCCATGGCCGAGCGGATCGTCGCGCAGGTCGCCCTCGCCCACGCCGTCCTCCACCAGGTAGAAGCGCCGCCCGGCCACGACCCGCGGGCGTTGCCCGGGCAAGTGCCCGCTGTCGACCACACCGATCCGCAGCTCAGGCTTCATGCGTCACCTGCGTGGGCCGCAGCAGGCCGTCCACCAGTTCGAAGCGCAGGTCGGCGTCGGCCAGGGTCGAGGGCCGGTGGCTGATGAGAATCCGCGTGCGCCCGGCGAACAGCCGGTCGATGGCCTCGATCACCTCGCGCTCGGTGCTTTCGTCCACCGCCGAGGTGGCTTCGTCGAGCACCAGGATCAACGGGTCCTGCAACAGCGCGCGGGCAATCGCGATCCGTTGTTTCTGCCCGCCGGACAACTGCTGGCCGCGCTCGCCCAAGGGGCTGTCCAGGCCTTCGGGCAGCGAGGCGACCAGGCCGTCCAGTTGCGCCAACCGCGCCACTTCGGCCACCGCCGCCTGCGGTGCGTCGGGCACACTGTAGGCCAGGTTGTCGGCCAGGCTGCCGCGAAACAGCACGATGTCCTGGCTGACCACGGCGATGCGCCGGCGCAGCTCGAACAAGTCGAGTTGGCGCAGATCGATGCCGTCCAGCAGCACCTGCCCGGACTGCGGGTCGTGGTGGCGTTGCAGCAGATCGATCAGGGTCGACTTGCCAACGCCGGAGCCGCCGCTCAGGGCCACCTTCAGCCCATAGGGAATGCGCGCCTCGATCCCCCGCAGGGTGCTCGGCCGCCCTGGGTGGCTGAAGTGCACGGCCTGGAAATACAGCTCGCCGCCGCTGGGCATCGGCAGCGCTTGCGCCGGGGTGGTCACGCTCGGCGCTTCGCCGCGCAGCTCCATGACCCGGCCCAGGCTGACGGTCATGCGCTGGATCGCCACGTACAGCCCCAACAGGCTCTGCACCGGCCCCACGGCCATGCCCAGGTAGGTGGAAAAAGCGATCAGCGCGCCCAGTTGCCAAGTACCCTGCACCACCCAATAACCGCCGATCAAAAACGCGCAGGCCCGCGACAGCGACGTCAGGGTGCCGGGCACCGCCTGGGTGAAAAACTCGCTGACCTGCAAGCGCAGCAGCTGGCTCATGTAGCCCTGCCCCAGTTGCTCCAGGCGCCGTGCTTCGCGCTGCTGCTGGCCGGCACTCTGGATGAACTTCATCACCGGCAGGGTCTCGACCATGAACGACGACATGTCCGCCGAACGCTCGCGCAACTGCCGCACGTCGCGCTCGACCTTGCGCCGCATCCAGCGCAGCCACAGCAGGTCCAGCGGGATCAGCAGCAGCGCCAGCAACGACAGTTGCCAGGACAGGGTCACCAGCAGGGCCAGGGCCACCACCAGGCCGATCACGCTGGACACCGCGGAGAACAGCGAGTCGACGGCGAAGCGCTGGATCTCCGCGACGTCGCCGTCCAGGCGCGACATCAGGTCGCCGATCCGCCGCTGCCCGTAGAAGCCCGGCGAGAGGCGCTGCAAGTGCCGGTACAGGTCGTCGCGCAGGGCGAACAGGATCCGCCCCGACAAGCGCGTGTGCAGGTAGCGATTGATGCCCGACAGCGCCGTGCCCAGCAGCCCGGCGAGGATCATCAGCCCGGCGATCGACACCAGCCGGGCGTAGTCCCGGGCCAGCAGGCCGTCGTCGATCAGCAGCTTGGTCAGCCACGGCTGCACCAGCACCAGCAACGAGGCGCCGACCGACAGCCCCAGCAGGCCGGCAATGGCCAGCCGCTGCGGGCGGACGAACCCATAGAGCCAGCGCAGGGCCGCTTGCAGGGCCGCGGGGTCGGGGCTGTCCACCAGCCGGCTGAGCAGGCGCGACATCAGCTGCGCAACTGCTTGAGCTTGCGGTACAGGGTCGCCCGGCTGATGCCCAGGGCATCGGCGGCGGCGGAAACATTGCCCTGATGGTTGTCCAGCGCCTGGCGGATCAGCTCCAGCTGGTTCTCGCGCATGCTGCCGGCGCCGGGCCGCTCGCCGGCGTTGAGGTCGTCGAGCATGCTGTCGGGCAGATGCTCCAGGCCCAGGACCGCATCCCCCTCCTCGCGCATCGCCAGGGCGGTGCGCAGGACCATCTCCAACTGGCGGATGTTGCCCGGCCAGTGATAACCGGCCAGCAACTGGCGCAGGTCCTCGGCCAGGGGTACGCCGGGGCTGCCGAGCTTGGCCAGCAGGTTATCCAGCAGCGAGTTGAAATCCTCGCGCTCGCGCAGTGCCGGGAGCATCACGTTGATGCCGTTGACCCGGTAGAACAGGTCCTCGCGGAACTGCTTGTCGGCCACCTGTTGCTTGAGGTCGCGGTGGGTGGCGCAGATCAGCGCCACATCGATCTCCTGCTCTTCGCCAGCCCCCAGCGGCGCCACCTTGCGGTCCTGCAACACTCGTAGCAGACGTGCCTGCAAGGCCAGCGGCATGTCGCCGATTTCATCGAGGAACAGGGTGCCGCCATGGGCCTGTTGCAGGCGGCCGATCATGCCGCCGCGGCGCGAACCGGTGAAGGCGCCCTCGCGATAGCCGAACAGCTCGGACTCGATCAGGCCTTCGGGGATCGCCGCGCAGTTCACCGCGACAAAGGGTTTGTCGGCGCGGCTGCCGGCCAGGTGCAAGGCGCGGGCGACCACTTCCTTGCCGGTGCCGGTTTCCCCCAGCAGCAACACCGGCAAGGCATTGGCCAGGCCCTGGCGAGCCATGCGCAGGGCCCGGGCGTAACGGCTGTTGTTGCCGGCCAGCGTGTCGAGTTGTGGGTCAGGTTGGGGCTGGGGCGCGGCGGCTTTCGGCGTGCTGCGTGGCGTGCTGCCGACACTGATCGAGCGCTGCGGCGCGCGCAGGGTCTTGTAGAAAAACTCACCCTTGGCGGTCTGCAGGCTGCCGATACCGCCCTGTTGCAGGCGTGTCAGCAATTGCAGGCCATCGACGCCGAGGAACTCTTCGCAGCGCCGGCCCACCAGGGCTGCGCGCGGCGCATCGAGCAACTGGCAAGCCTGGGCGCTGACCGCCAGGATCTGCCCGCCCAGGCTCAGGGCCAGCAGGCCTTGCCAGGGGGACTCCAGGTATTGCTGGCGACTGTGGAAGGCCAGGACGATCTGCTCCGGATAGGAGGCGTTGAACACCCGGCTCTCGATCTGGCTGACCGCCATGGCCAGCAGCGCCGAGCTGTCCTGGAAGCGCCCCAGGGGGCCTTCGCGGGTCAGGTCGAGCACGCCGAGGATCTCGCCCTGGGGGCAATGGATGGGTACCGAGGTGCAGGAAAAGTCGCTCAGGCGATCCAGGTAATGTTCGCCGCAATCGATCAGGGTCGGCCGCGCCTCCACCAGCGCCGTGCCCAGGGCATTGGTGCCGCGCACCGCTTCGCTCCAGCAGGCACCGAGGGTGATGTCCTGCAAGCCGCTGCCCTTGAGGCGGTCGGCCCGGCCCTCGACCGAAACGATGGTGGCGTCGGCATTGGCCAGGATGATCAGGCCGTCCTGGCCCTGGCGCTCGGCCAGGTAGTCGATGGCCGGCAGCGCCGCATCGAGCAGCAGGCGGTTGCTCGCCAGCAGCACCTCGAGGCTGGCGCCGGACGCCAGGCTCAGCTCGTGCTGGCCATTGAAGTGCACGCCATGGCCGAGGCTGCGTCGCCATGAAGCATCGATTTCCGCGCGCAACACACCATCGGGGACTTCGCCTTCCAGATGGAGTCGTTCCCGGGCCAGTCCGACCTGGTGTTGCTGCTCGCCCGTTATTGTTTTTATAAGAGTCATCAAGCGCTCCGAATCGGTCCGCCCGCGACCTCCCCGGCCCATTCCCTTGGGTTGCGAGGAGCACGCAAGCCAAGGCCAATGTCTACACCCGGTTCAGAAGGCAGTAAAGGGAAGTTTGGCCCGTGATCGGCCCCGCCCTTGCGAAGCAAGACCTGCGCCACGGGAAACACCGCGCCCGCGCATCTTGACGTTAACGTAAAGCGCATGGCAAGTGCCGTATGGCGCCCGCAACAGTCACCGTCGGCCTCTATCGGCAGGAGCGGCGCTTGCCCGCGATAGCGACCGCATGGGCAACGCCACCCTCGAACCGCAACGGCCTAGCCGACCCGCCCCCGGGAAAGCTCGCGCAGCCACGGCAGCACCCGCAGCACATGACGTTGCCACGGCGGGTCGACGATCGCCATCAGGCTCTTGAGCGACTGGCTCTCCGGTGTACCCGCCAGGCTGACCTGCAGCGCCTGCGGCATGGGCAGTAGCTGCGCCTGCTGGCAGTCGTAGATCAACGCATGGCGAATCAGCGGGTTGTCGCGACAGAACGCATCGAGGTCGATCTCCAGGGCATCGACCAGGGTGCTGCTGACGATCAGCAGGTCGAATGGATTGCAGGAAAAATGCGTCAAGGTGTCGAGTTCATCGAACGACTGCACCGGGACGATTCGGAAATACCCCAGCTGGTTGAGCATCCTTTCAATGTTCAGGCGCTGGAAGTGCTGTGGGTCAGCAATCAGTATCCGCAGGTTCTTGTTGATCATTGTTAGCAGCCATCGTTTGAATGCGCTGTTGATTCCCTATGAAAAATCAGCCGAGGTGCCGAAGCTTATCGAGCAGGTTAAAAACGGTATGTAGGAATTTTCCCAAGCCTTGGGGGGATTGTGGCGAGTTGGTATCAGCGGTACGGCGTGCGCATCTGTCCGGCACCCGCTCAACATTCGTGAGCAGGCGCCGGACAGCCTGATGCTCAGATGACTCAGACGTGGGGAACGTCCGGGGCCTTGCCGGGGCTGGCGTATTGCGGCTTCAGGTGGCCTTGCGGGTCGAGCAGCCAGGCATCCATGACCTGACGCACCACGGGCCCTGCGACCCGGCCACCGGCCTCGCCGTTCTCGATCATCACCGCCACCACGATCTGCGGGTGCTCGGCCGGGGCGAAGCCAACGAACAAGGCGTTGTCACGATGACGCTCGCGGGTCTTGAGGCGGTCGTAACGCTCGCCCTGCTTGATCGCCACCACCTGCGCCGTACCGCTCTTGCCGGCGATGCGGTATTGCGCCCCGGCCGCCGCGTCGCGCGCGGTGCCCCGGGGCGCGTGCATCACCATCTGCATGCCGTGGCTGACCAGGTCCCAGTCGACCTGGTCCTTGAGCTGGATATTCGGCATCGGATGGGTATCCACCGGCGGCTGGCCGTCCACGGTCTTGGCCAGGTGCGGGCGATTCCAGATGCCTTTGTTGGCGATCAGCGCGGTGGCCTGGGCCAGCTGCAACGGCGTGACCTGCATGTAACCCTGGCCGATGCCAAGGATCACCGTTTCCCCGGGGAACCATGGCTGGCGCCGGGTGGCGCGCTTCCAGGCCTGGGACGGCATCAGCCCCGGCGCCTCCTCGAACATGTCCAGGGAGACTTTTTCGCCCAGGCCGAACATCGCCAGGTAGTCGTGCAGGCGATCGATGCCCAGCTTGTGCGCCAGGTCGTAGAAGTAGGTGTCGTTGGAACGCATGATCGCCGCGTCCAGGTCTACCCAGCCATCGCCGCTGTGGTTCCAGTTACGGTATTTGTGATCGACGTCCGGCAGTTGGTAATAGCCCGGATCGAACACCCGGGTCGAGGCGTTGACCACCCCGGAATCCAGCCCTGCGATCGCCACTTCCGGTTTGATGGTCGAACCCGGCGCATACAGGCCGCGCAGCACGCGGTTGAACAGCGGCCGGTCGATGGAATCGCGTAACGCCGTGTACTCCTTGAAGCTGATGCCGGTGACGAACAGGTTCGGGTCGTAGCTCGGCTTGCTGACCATGGCCAGCACGTCGCCGGTCTGCGGATCGAGGGCCACCACCGCCCCGCGCCGATCGCCCAGGGCCTGCTCGGCCGCCTCCTGCAACTTCGCGTCGAGGCTGAGCACGATGTTTTTCCCAGGGACCGGATCGGTGTGCTTGAGCACCCGCATGACCCGACCCTGGGCGTTGGTTTCCACCTCTTCATAGCCGACATGACCATGCAGTTCGGGCTCGTAGAACTTCTCGATCCCGGTCTTGCCAATCGATTGGGTGCCCCGGTACTCCACCGTGTCCAGGGTCTTGGCTTCCTTCTCGTTGATCCGCCCGACATAGCCGATGGAATGGGCAAAGTGCGCGCCCATCGGATAGTGCCGCACGAACTGCGCCTCGACCTCCAGCCCCGGCAAGCGGTACTCGTTGACCGCCAGCACGGCGATCTGCTCTTCGGTCAGCTCATAGAACAGGGTGACCGGCACGAAGGGGTGCCGCGCCTGCTTCAGCGCCTTGTCGAACAGGGCGCGGTCCTCAGCCGGAAGGTGCAGCAGGCTGACCACCTGATCCAGCTCACCCTTCAAATCGGTGGTGCGCTCGCGGGTGATGGTCAGGTTGAAACTGGGGCGGTTGTCGGCCAGCAGCACGCCGTTGCGGTCGTAGATCAGGCCGCGGGTCGGGGTGATGGGCAACACATGCACGCGATTATTTTCGGAGATGGTCGAGTGATAGTCGAACTCGACCACCTGCAGGAAGTACAGGCGCCCGACCAGGGTGCAAGTGATGGCGATCACCAGTAGCGCGCAGGCCAACAGCCTTTTATTGACCAGCCGGGTTTCTTTCTCGTGGTCCTTGATCGGTATCGGTTCGGGCATTGCTACAGCTTCTCGTGAAATAAAGATGAACGCGGGTCCGTGCGGCTGAACGTCGGTCCCTCAAAAAGCGAGCTGCACCATACCAAAAACCGTCCCGGCGCTTGCATGAAGAATGCCCAGTGGCACGCCCTACATCCTGCCGAGGCTGCATGATTCCACTGAATACAACGCCTGGGCTGGTGGGCCGAAGTGGTGTCACCAAAGGCTCGAATTGGCATTTGCCACTCGGGCCTATTTTCTGCGCGCAAAAACAAAACCCCAATTGCTTTCGCAATTGGGGTTTCGGAATTTAATCTTGACGATGACCTACTCTCACATGGGGAAACCCCACACTAC